>CAVIYT010000218.1:3583-10208 GCA_963646925.1 Paludibacteraceae bacterium | reverse complement strand
ATTTTTACCAACTTGCCGGTCAGTAATAATCTAATTTTACTTGAGGTATTTTTTTGTGTCAATCTCTTGACCTATTTAAAGTATACAGGAAGCTTTCAAAAACAGCAGAACTGCCTTTTTCAGACAGCCCTGCCAAATTCATGTCTTATCTGTCCGCCCGGCGGATACATTTCCCTGCCAGAGCGCTGTCAGATATTATTTTACCCAGGAAATGGTCGGAAGGCCGACGCCGAAGGTCTTTCCTGCGTAGTGTGTGATCACTTTGTTGTGGATATTTACGTTGATCTGGTAGCAGATCGGAACGCATGCGCTGTCGTCAAAGAGTTCCTGCTGGATCTCGTCGTAGATCTTGCTGCGCTCTTCCACGTCAGCGATGGTCGGAGCTTTCGCAACGAGCTCATCGATCTTCTCGTTGTAGTAGTTGTAGTTTAATGTGGTGTTGCTGTTTCCTTCGCTTGCGAAGTACTGCTTAAATGTGGAAGTCGGATCCGCGTTATTGATTCCGAATACGGTGAGTGTCATGTCGTAGCTGCCTTCCTGCTGTCTCTCTTTGTAGAGGGAGGAATCTACGATCTCGATGTTGATGTTGACGCCGAGTTCTGCGTAAACCTGCTTTAAGTACTCCGCAACCGCCTTGCAGTTGTAGTCGGACGCGGTGCTGGAGCGGATGATCATGGTCATGTCAACGGTCTTGTCGCCGAGAACCTCTTTCGCGAGGGCTTTTGCCTGCTCCATGTCGTAAGTTCCCTGGATATCCAGATGGAATGTGGACTGGGTGCTTAAGAAGGAATATGCCGGCTGTAAGAGTCCGCCGTAGATCACGCTGCAGATGCTGTCGCGGTCTGTGGCAAGGTTGAATGCCTCTCTCATGCGCTTGTCCGCAAGGTACTCGTTCTTATCGTTGAACATGATGTACTCGGTCATGTGGCTCGGAGTGCTGTCCATCTCGAAGTTGGAGTCTGTATCGCAGAGGTTCTTTGCGGCATCCATGGTGATCGCGCCGTTGTCCGCAAGTCCGAGAACTTCACCGGATTTTAATGCGGATACACGAGTCTCAGCATCCGGGATGCAGCGGATCTTGAAGGTTTTTACCTTACCGTTCTCGCCGTAGTAGTTGTCGTTTCTCTCAAGTGTCACGTACTCGGACTCTACATGGTCAACGATCTTGTACGGGCCGGTACCGATCGCGTAGTCGGAGATCACGCCTGTCTCCTCGTCGAAGCAGTTCGGGCTGTACATCGGGCTGCCGTAGTCAGAAAGGACGTACTCGAGAGTTGTAATTGGCTGTGTGAATGTGAATTTTACAGTGAAATCATCGACCTTCTCCATCTTATCGAGGTTCGGGAGAGATTTCTCGATGCTGAGTGTGGTGTATGTGGAGTTGATTCCATGGCCCCAGCGCTCGATGTTCTTTAAGCATACATCCGCGTTGAACTGAACGCCGTCTGTGAAGTACGCGTCGTCGCGGAGGTTAAATGTCCACTCGGTACAGTCATCGTTGTGCTCCCAGGATTTCGCGAGCCACGGATCGATCACGCCGCCGTTGTTTGCGGTAAGAGCTTCCCATACATACGCACCTTCCCAGCAGTAGTAAGCGTCTCCGCTTCCCTGTACAGCGTCACGCGGAGTCGCGATGACAACTTCGTCTGTCTCGTTTTTCTCTGTGTCTTCCGCTGCCTCGGCTGCGGCTGTTGTTTCTTCTGCCGCGCTGCTTTCTGCCGCTGCAGTTGTCTCTGTTTTCTCTGTCTCAGCTGTGCTGTTGTTTGCGCTGCTTCCGCATCCGGAGATTACGGATGCCGCCATTGCTGCCGCTAAGAGCAGACTTACATGTTTCTTCTTCATGTTCTCCTCCATGTTGTGTGAATATTAAGTTTTACAATTTTGGAGTTGGTATGGAGATGTTCCATTTGAGAATTTTTCAAATACCGAAATGCCTATGCATCAGAAAAAGATGTCCGCTGGAATCAGCCGACACGTAAACGGTACGATCAATGCCTCGTGATCTGGAAATTTTCTTCCTGTACCAGCATTCCGGCAGGTTTCCTGACTCACAGATCACCACACAAAGCCGCCTTCCCAAGGTTTTCATGACAGTTCCTATCAGACTGCCTCTTCTTCCTCAGTGACCGCGTTTCCACGCATGGCTTTGTATTCCCTGCTCACAGTGACGAGATCGCACAGGTCTTTCACCTGTTTCCCTTTTACCTGCTGTCCGCCCGTTTTCGCGGCGTCAGCAGCACCGGATGCCTCTTCGATTGTTATGGGAGATATTTTAGCATTACAGAAATTATTATGCAATAGCATATATAAAAACGGGGACAGATTTTTTAGATCCATCCCCGTTTTATTCATAAATCTGCGTTTTCTTACGGCCAGTGCGGCAAATGTACAGACCTATTGAACCGTTGCAGCTTCTTAATTTACCTGCGTTCATAAATTACAGATTTTGGCTGTGATAAGTTTCTCCATCCAGATTCTTCCAGACAGCTTCCCCGCTCTGCAGAATCATGTAACTGTGCTCACTTCCCGCTTTCGGAATCGACACGGAACCTGGATTCAGGTACAGGTTTCCGTCACCAAACGGTTCCCATGCCGAGATATGGGTGTGGCCATGGAGAAGAATGTCTCCCGGCTGAAGCGGTGGAAGTGTGTTTAAGTTAAAGTGGTGACCATGGGTGGCGTAGATCAGGCGGTCCGCTGTTGGAATTACCGCGTAATCCGCGAGGATCGGGAACTCCAGGACCATCTGGTCCACTTCGGTGTCGCAGTTTCCGCGGACGCAGAAGATCCTGTTTTTCCGCTCATTTAACATTTGGATGACTTTCTTCGGGGCGTACTCTTTCGGGAGGTCATTTCTCGGACCGTGGTATAAAATATCGCCCAAAAGCAGCAGACGGTCCGCCTGTTCGCGGTCGAATGCCTCTAACATTTTTTTGCAGTAGTACGCGGAGCCGTGGATGTCGGACGCGATCATGAGTTTTGTCATTTCAGCAGATTCCTTTCATTTTACAGATCAGTGCTTTTGTCTCTGTACAGCCTGTTTTCTTTAAATCTCATCGTTTTTGCTAGTTTTCTCAAGCACATGGACATGTTCTGTGACTGTTTTATTTAACAGCTTCCACTCTATGTCCCTGTTCGTATGATGATACCGAAACCCACATTTTTCCGCTACGCGCTTCGATTTCTCATTCCCGTCAAAATATGCGTACCAAATTCGTTTCAATCCCAGGTCTTCAAAGCCGTACCGAATCAGTTCCTTCACCGCCTCCGGGATGATTCCCTGCCCCCAGTACGGAGTTCCCAGCCAGCAGCCGATCTCCCCCTCATCTTCTGGTACCGGCATATTGCATGCCGCGCCCACTGTAAGGCCTGCACAGCCCACCGGCTTTCCGGTACTCTTTAAAACCACCGCATACGTTCCATCCGCTGATAAAACTTCCCGGATGATCTCCCTGCACTCGTATGCACCGGCCATCCCGCTTCCGGGCCGACCTGCGGGTCTTTCGCATATTCGTAGCAGCTCTCCGCGTCGCTCTCCTGCCATGGTCTTAAAATCAGGCGTTTTGTCTGTAATTCCATCTATAGTTATCTCTCTTCCATTTTCTTATATAAGCGATTTTCCGCAAGCACTACCAGATCACCTTCATCGATTTTCTGCTCATAAAGCCAGTCATCTTCCTGGCGGATCATCCGCTCATTTTCCTCTGCGTCTTTCAGACGGACGAGAACCGTTTTCTTTGCGCCTGCGGGGCGTTCCTCACAGCCGTAATCGTCTTCCTGAATCTGGAGAACGATAAATTTTTGTTCTTTTTCCATCAGCAAATCACTTTTCCCTATAATATTTAAAAAAGGAGGGCCCTCAGGTCCTCCCCCGGTCCCAATCCTCACGAGTATCTGGAACCTGATCACTGTCTACACTCTACCATAAACTTTAAGGAAATACAAGTATACGGCAAAATATCCTACTCCGCGAAGTATAACCGTTGAAACATGTCAAAATACCATTAATGCTTTTTGTCTACGTTCTTCTCCAATAGTTTTATAGAGTTTAAATAATCTTCTTCTACAGCACTAAGTGTCCGTGCCTTATATTTTTTATATTCATCTGTAGCTTTATCAACTGCCTGCTTATGTGTAACACTCCCGTTTCCCTGCAAAAGCTATTCTCCACTCATCGTTAGGATTCGGTCAAGATGTTCTGCCCAGTCTTTCATCGTCATTGCTTGCTCTCGTTCTGCCTGACGTTTCGCAAAATCAAGGTATCCTGACACCAGTTGTCCCATTGACCTGAGTTCTTTCTCAGATAAATAATTTTTTGCGACTATTGCTTCTTTTAACGTTGGTTGATTGCCTTTAAAAGTGGTAAGTCCCATAAATTCTTTTTCTGCATCTGCTCTTGTATAAATCACCTCTGCCGCTGTCTGTCCATGAATTGCATAATGAATTTTATTCTGTACTTTTTTAAAAAACGAAATCGAGATCTCTGCTTTGGGGTCATAATCAATACTCGTTGCATATATTTCCAGAACCTGACGGTAAAATACCTTTTCAGATGCACGAATATCACGAATTCTCTCCAGTAACTCTTTAAAGTAGCCGCCACCACCAAGATTTTTCAATCGATCATCGTCAAGCGCAAAACCTTTTCGCATGTATTCCTTTAAAATTCTTGTCGCCCAAATCCGGAATTGTGTTCCTCGTTTTGATTTCACACGATATCCGACAGAAATAATAACATCAAGATTATAATAGTCCACCTGATATGTTTTTCCATCAGCAGCAGTTGTTGCAAAATTTGCAACAACTGCATCGCGCTGTAATTCGCCTTCTGTAAATATATTTTTTATATGCCTGGAAATGGTCGATTTATCTCTCTGGAACAATTCTGCCATTTGATCAATAGATAACCAGACTGTGTCACCATCAAAAGTTGTTTCAACTTTTGTCAGACCATCTTCTGTCGTATAAATAATCATATCTGTTTTTGCTTTGTTCATAAATCATTTTCTCCCCTAAAATCAGATACATTATCAGCTGACATATTTACACTAATTTCTGCTCAAGAGACAAACCGTCTCCACATGCCCGGACATTCCGAACATGTCGACGGTTCTGACGCGTTTTACAGCGTAGCCGTTTTCTCCGAGATACTTTACATCTCTCGCCAGTGTTGAGGAATCGCAGCTTACATAAACGACTTTCTCCGGTGCCATCTTGACGATGGTCTCGAGGCAGAGTTCGTCGCAGCCTTTTCTTGGCGGGTCAACGACGATCACGTCGGCTCTAATGTGGTTCTTTTCGTACTGTTCCGGGAGGACTTCCTCGGCTTTGCCGACGAAGAATTCTACGTTATTGAGGCCGTTGCACTTCGCGTTTTCCCTTGCGTCCTCAATGGCTGCCGGGATGATCTCGATACCGCAGACTTTTCCGGCTTTCTGGGCGAGGAAGGAGGAGATCGTTCCGATTCCGCAGTAGAGATCCCAGACGGTCTCACCGCCGTTTAAGTCAGCAAATTCTAAGGCTGTTCCGTAGAGGCGCTCGGTCTGTACCGGGTTTACCTGGTAGAAGGATAACGGGGAGATCCGGTACTCGATGTTTCCGATCTTATCTCTGATGTAACCCGGTCCGTAGAGGTTTTTGATCTCGGTTCCCAGGATCACGTTTGTCTTTTCCATATTGAAGGACAGGGAGATGCTGTCCGCACCGGTCTCTCGCATCCGCTCGATGAATTCTTTTTCGTGAGGCAGTTTCTTTCCGTTGATCACGAGACATACCATGTGCTCGCCGCTGGCGAAACCTTTTCTTAAGAGAACATGGCGGACGAGACCTTTGTGGTTTGTCTCGTCATATGGCTCCACGCCGAAATCTTCCATAAATTTCAGCACTGCCGCCAGATAGTCCTTATTTTCCGCGCAGCCTAACAGGCAGTCCAGTTCCGGCACCGGGATCAGGGAGTGGGTGCGGCCCGCAAAGAATCCAGCCGTCGGTTTTCCGTCTTTTCTGCGGCCGATCGGGTACTGAGCCTTATTGCGGTATCTCCACGGATCTTCCATTCCGATGATCGGTTCCATGATGACCGCGTCCGGCACTCCTGCTTCCTGGTCCGCCTCTTCCGGCAGGAACAGGTTTTCCATGCCGCCGATGCGTTTTAAGTGGTTGTATACTTTTTTCTCTTTGAACTTTAACTGCTCTTTATAATCCAGCTCCTGAAGCTGACATCCGCCGCAGGCCCTCGCCACTGGACATTTCGCCTCCACGCGGCCTTTTGCCGGGGTGATGACGTGCACGAGACGGGCAAAGCCGTAGTTTTTCTTCATCTTCATGGCGGACGCCTCGATGGTGTCGCCGATCAGGGCGTCCTTCACGAACCAGATGTATCCGTCCACGCGGCCGATTCCTGCGCCATCCTCTCCCATGTCCTCGATGGTCACTGTAAATTTATCGTTCTTTTTGATTTCCATGTTTTGTTCCTTCTATAATAAATATTCTTGCTGTACATTTTCACTTCTGAGCCCATTCTGTCCTCTCACCTCATTTTGTATAGAAGAGGTATTTCTAAAAAACGGTACTCAGTGTCTAAGTTTTCTTAAGTATACAAGAATTACTCCCGCATTTGCAACCCCCA
>CAVIYT010000218.1:0-3445 GCA_963646925.1 Paludibacteraceae bacterium | reverse complement strand
CAGAGCCGGAAAGCCGGTCTCTAACCATCAAATATACAATTTACACATTATGTAAACCGAAGTTTACGCTCTGGCCTCAGAACCTGCCTTCTTGTTAAAGAGTTCCTTACCGGATGTGACAACAATGATCACACCGAGGATCATAAGAAGAATTGCAACGATAAGCTGAAGTCCCTCAACCATAAATACAGCGGAACCTGCGCTGAACGCGCCTACAAGAGCGATGGTTCTCTGAACAAGTGCTGTGAATGTTACGCAGAGCATGATCACGCACGGGATGATCAGAGTCTTGTTCTGTCTGCCTGTTACCTTTAAGAATACGCAGAGTGTGATCAGAACAAGGGCACTTAACAGCTGGTTTGCGCTTCCGAATAACGGCCAGATGTTAGAGTATCCAACTCTTGTAAGGATGTAGCCGAACGCAAGTGTGATGATCGTGGATACATACTTGTTGCAGAGGAATTTTCTCCAGCCCTCTGCGTTCTCCATATCATCTACGGAGAAGAGCTCCTGGAAGGACATACGTCCGATACGTGCTACCGCGTCAAGGCTTGTAAGGGCAAGAGCGGATACGCACATGGTCATGAAGCACTGTGCAATGTAGATCGGAAGTCCGAACATCTCAAGAAGTCCAGCAACGCCGGAGGAGAAGATCTGGAACGGAGTTCCTACTGCTGCTGTACCGTCAGCGGCTGCAGCGGCACCTGCTACGCAGAGTGCAAGTACGGCTAAGAGGCTCTCAAGAACCATTGCGCCGTAACCAACTTTTAACATATCTTTCTCGTTCTCAACGGTCTTGGAGGAAGTACCAGAGGAAACGAGGCTGTGGAAACCGGAGACGGCTCCGCACGCTACGGTTACAAAAAGGATCGGGAACATGTTTCCGAGCTTCTCGTTTGTGAAACCTGTGTACATCGGAAGGTTCATGTTCGGATGTGCAACAACGATACCGACAACAGCGCCGAGGATCATTCCTGCGAACATGAATGTTGTCATGTAGTCACGCGGCTGCTTTAAGAGCCACATCGGAAGAACAGATGCAAAGAAGATGTATGCAAATGTAAATCCTGTCCAAGCGTCCTTGCCGCCGATCAACGGGAATGCCATACCGATTGCAAGAGATGCAACGGTGCATGCAAGTCCTACGAAGAACTCGCTCTTGCCTTCAAGGTTGAGCTTCTTCTGAAGAACACCGAAGACCATAGCGAATACGATGAACGCGATGGAGATAGAACCTGCAGCGCCGTTTGTCTGGGCTGCTGCCGCAAGCTCTGTAACGCCATCCTTAACGGTGTAAGCGTTGAATGTGCCTGCAACCATATCCGCGAAAGCCGCGATAACGATCAATGTGAATAACCAGCAGAAGATCAGGAATAATCTCTTACCTGTCTTACCGATGTACTTCTCGATCAGCAGTCCCATAGACTTACCATCGTTCTTTACACTTGCGTAAAGAGCACCGAAGTCTGTGACAGCTCCGAAGAAGATACCGCCGACGAGGATCCAGAGAAGAACCGGAACCCAGCCGAATGCAGCCGCCTGGATGGCACCCGTTACAGGGCCGGCACCTGCGATGGAAGAAAACTGGTGTGAGAAAACGATCCAGCCGTTTGTAGGTACATAATCCTGTCCATCTTCATGTGTGTAGGCAGGTGTTTTTGCCTTCGGGTCGATGCCCCAGGTCTTTGCCAGCCAGCGTCCGTATACCATGTATCCGCATAACAGGCACACAGCTGAGATGAGAACAATTACTAATGTGTTCATGTCTTTTTGCTCCTTTGTGATGTCATTCTGTAATGTCATTTTGTATTTTCTGGGATTGCCTGATTTCCGGTCCATACAGTTTCATTTTCATATTCAAACGATCTGTGAAATCCGGCAGGATCGCTGTCCGCGGCGGCTTCCAGACGCTCGTGCAGGCACGAACTCCGATTCACCGTCCGCGAAAAAAAATCCTCCGCCTTCATGGGGATCGCTCCCTTAGAAGACGAAGGATCTGAATATTCTCCGCGTTACCACTTCTGTTGCTGGTAAACCAACCTCTCAATCCCATCCTCCTCAAGTACATCCCCGCACTCTCAGATGAATCGGTCCTCTTTTAACGGTGAGGTCTCCGGCCAGAACTACTAAAATATCCTGTTCATCCCGGCTGCTTGCAGGTGATAGCTTTCTTCTCTCTTACCTGCCTCGCACCACCCGGCAGTTCTCTGAATAAGATCTCAAAAGAAAGTCTTGTCCCGTTCATCGCATTTGAATATGAACAACAATCATTTTAGTCACAAAAGTGGATTTGTCAACTGCTATTTTTTGATCTTTGCGGTTTCTTATCACCGCAAATGTACATTTGTCTTTTTGTTGCGGACATTTTGCATTATCTGTCTTTCTCTGACAAATTATTGTCAAGATTATGTACGATTTATGATCCGCTGCAGGGCATTTTTTCTACACACTAGTTTTCGCTGGTACGGCGTACATTTGTCTCCATAAAGCGGTTATATCCGAGCCAGCCCATGTTGTCCCCTGCACCTCTTAAGATCTCCGTCATGGTCTCCATCTTCGCGTCCGCGTTGTCCGCAAGATTTAACGCCATCGCCTCGATCAGAGCCGGTTTCTTCGGGGAACCATACTCTAATTCGCCATGATGGGCAAGAATGCAGTGGATCAGTTCGCTCTCCAGCTTTTTCGGGAAGCCCGGCATCGCATCGATCCGCTCTTTTACCATCTGGGAGCCGATGATGATGTGACCGAGAAGCTGTCCGTCATCTGTGTAGTCGTTCTCCGGGAACGCGGAAAGTTCTTTTGTCTTTCCGATATCATGGAACATTGCTGCCGTCAGAAGCAGGTCGCGGTTCAGCACCGGGTACTGTTTGCTGAAATAATCACACATTTTTACGACACTTAAGGTGTGCTCTAAGAGTCCGCCGACGAAGCCGTGATGAACGCTCTTTGCTGCGGAGTGGAAGGAGAACGTCTTCATGAACTCCGGGTCGTTGAAATAGCCGGATGCCAGTTTTCTTAAGTATTCGTTCTTGATGGTGGTGATATACTGGGTGAGCTCATGCTGCATCGTCGGGATATCCTTTGTGGTCACCGGGAGATAATCTGCCGGATGGTACTCGCCCTCGTCCGCCTTGCGGATCCGTTTTACATTCAACTGGTTCTGTCCCTGGAACAGAGTCACGTCCGCGTCAATGTATACATAATCCAGCGCGGAAAACTCGTTGATTCCCGGGGAGCTTAACTCCCAGATCTTCGCGTCGACAGTTCCTGTTTTATCCTGCAGGACGAGAGAACCGTACTCTTTTCCATTCTTTGTGAGGGCGATCTGTTTCGTCTTGCACAGGTATACATCCGAAATATGGTTTCCTTCCCGGAATGTTTCAATAAATCTCATAATTATATCCATTCCTTTCGCTTCGCTCAGGCACAAAACGTTATGAAAATG
>CAVIYT010000217.1:0-10990 GCA_963646925.1 Paludibacteraceae bacterium | reverse complement strand
ACAGGTGGGACGAAGGAAGTTGGGACACGATCCCTTTAGACACGGAAGGTTCACCCTCATAGCTAACAGAGGATTATAGCCTTAAAAAGCCCCTTTACCAGGACGCTTTATAAGCTGTACCCTTTTATAACTGTTCAGTACAGGATACGATGACTGTCGTACACCTTTAGCTCTGTTTTGAGAGGTAATATTTAAAGAAAAAGCCCGTAAAATCAATACTTTAGGGCTTGACATTATAGGAAGGACTCTCATGACCTGCTCTTCCGTTACTCCAAGGTTTTTTGCGATCTCCTGCGGCGGAATCGTCAGATATCCGCTCTGGTCCAGGGACTGGATACAGAAATCCACGATCTTTCGCTCCGTGTCCCCCATATGTTTCCACTGAAGCTGCATATTCACAAGATCCTCTAAGGATTTCTCGCTGTCCTCGATCTCGTACAATTCGTTTTCCCGGCTGTCTTCCCGATCCGAACCGTTGTAAAACCGCTCCGTTTCTTTAAATGTAACCGGTGCCGCCTCTTCTCCGCTCCCGTTCGTATATTCTACGATCGGATTCTCAATTTCTTCGTTCTGCAGAAAATCCTTCAGCTCCGTCATGGACATTGCCAGAATATTCAAAGACTCTACCTGAAGCTGCGAAAGCATCTGCTTTGTCTGCAATGAAATTCCTGTTTTTATCTCCATGTTTCTTTATTCCACCCCATTTTTCTCACAAAACTCCGCCAGGCAGCATCTGTCACAGTAAGGTTTTGTCCGTGCGGTACAGACAGCCCGGCCATGTTCTACCAGACGATGGCAGAAGTCACTTCCCTCTTCCGGCGGAATGATCTTCCAGAGCGCCATCTCGACCTTTTTCGGTTCCTTGATTCCGTCCACGAGACCGATCCGGTTCGTTAAGCGGATACAGTGGGTATCGGTAACGATCGCCGGTTTTCCGAAGACATCACCCATGATCAGGTTCGCGCTTTTTCTTCCGACTCCCGGAAGCTTTAAGAGCGCGTCAAAATCATCCGGCACATTTCCATGATACTCATTCCAGAGGATCTTCATGCAGGCGCTGATATCCCTGGCCTTGCTCCGTCCGAGTCCGCAGGGACGGACGATCTCCTCAATTGCGTCCACATCGGCTTCCGCCAGTGCTTTTACATCCGGAAATTTTTTATAAAGATCCTGGACCACCACATTGACTCTTGCGTCGGTACACTGGGCGGCAAGACGGACACTGACCAACAGTTTCCACGCCTCGTTATAGTCCAGCGTACAGTCAGCATCCGGATATTCTTTTTTTAAGGCAGCGATCACTTTTGCCGCGAGTTCTTTCTTTTCTTCAAGCGTTTTTTCCATGTTGTTCTCCTGTATGATAACATACCGCCGCCAATGTGGGACCCTGTTGGCCGGCAGTTTTCAGCTTTCTAACAGCCGCTAATTTTTCCTGTTTAACTGGTTCAGCACATCCTGGACCGTCATATATTCCACATGTTCCGGCATCTCAATCGCAGCGCCGAACCGGTCATCCACTTCCGATATAAAATACACGATCAGGAAGGAATCAAGACCCAGATCACCGATCAGAAACGCGTCCTTTTCGATCGGCGTATCGATATACGCTTCCAGAATCTCTCCGAGAATTTCCAGTTCCTGCTGTTCGGTCAGAGCTTCCTTTTTCTGTTCATGAAGATCCATTTGTCCACCCCCGTTTTTATGTTCCCTGGATCCGCAGATTCATGAAAACATTACGTTCCTTTTAGTATAACGCCGAAACAGATAGTTTACAATCATTTTCCCTTCAAATAGATGACTCGTGCGAACATGTATGCTGCCGCAATCGACCGTATTTAACACGGGAATGTATTCAGGTACATTTTTTTGCGTGTTTTTCCGTGATATAAAACATATTCCACTATAAGAAATTCTATTGTTAAGCTGTCTCGGCATAACCCCATTTTCTATTGAAATTCCATCTCAAAACTTGAATATTTTGGAAAAAGGTATGGACGAAATATGATTTTTGTGAGAAAATGAAACGGGTATGATGTGATTTTTTTAACGAGCATTAAGAACCATATATTGAAAGGAGTCTCAACATGATTTATTCACACGAAGTAGAACAGATGTGCACGGTTGCGCAGGGCGTGAACCATGGCGCAGCTCCGATCCCGGAGGAAGCGAAATGGGTACAGTCTAAGGAAATCAAAGATATTTCCGGTCTGACACACGGTATTGGCTGGTGTGCTCCGCAGCAGGGTGCCTGTAAGCTGACCCTGAATGTCAAAGAAGGTATCATTCAGGAAGCACTTGTAGAAACAATCGGATGTTCCGGTATGACCCACTCCGCAGCTATGGCAGCAGAGATCCTTCCGGGCAGAACAATTCTTGAAGCATTAAACACAGACCTTGTCTGTGATGCGATCAATACAGCAATGAGAGAACTCTTCCTCCAGATCGTTTACGGAAGAACTCAGAGCGCATTCTCCGAAGAAGGGCTTCCGATCGGCGCAGGCCTTGAGGACCTCGGTAAAGGTCTCCGTTCCCAGGTTGGTACCATGTACGGTACATTAAAGAAAGGACCGCGTTACCTTGAGATGGCTGAAGGCTATGTAACCGGTATTGCACTTGACGCTGAGGACCAGATCATTGGCTACCAGTTCGTAAACCTTGGTAAGATGACTGACTTCATCAAAAAAGGCGACGATCCGACAACTGCTTACGAGAAGGCAAAAGGACAGTACGGCCGCGTAGCAGATGCAGTTAAGATCATTGACCCGCGTCAGGAGTAAAGTAAAATTTCACGCTTCGCGGGAAATTTTACGCTACGCAAACGGAGCAACGCGGAGTTCGCGTTTCCCGTTTTCACAATGAAGAACTGACGTGACATTTCCGTGAGGTTTAATGGAAGAAGGAGAATAAAATGGCATTATTTGAATCCTATGAGAGAAGAATTGACAAGATCAATTCCGTATTAAACAGCTATGGCATCGCATCCATCGAAGAAGCTGAGAAGATCACAAAGGATGCTGGCCTTAACGTATATGATCAGGTAAAGAAGATCCAGCCGATCTGCTTTGAGAACGCATGCTGGGCTTACACAGTAGGCGCTGCGGTCGCAATCAAGAAAGGCTGCCGCCGTGCCGCAGACGCTGCTGCCGCTATCGGTGAAGGTCTTCAGGCTTTCTGTATCCCGGGTTCCGTTGCTGACCAGAGAAAAGTAGGTCTTGGACATGGCAACCTCGGCAAGATGCTTCTTGAGGAAGATACAGACTGCTTCTGCTTCCTTGCAGGCCACGAGTCCTTCGCAGCTGCTGAGGGCGCGATCGGTATCGCAGAGAAAGCAAACAAAGTTCGTAAAAAACCGCTTCGCGTTATCTTAAACGGTCTCGGAAAAGACGCTGCGCAGATCATCTCCCGTATCAACGGCTTCACATATGTTGAGACAAAGATGAACTACTACACAGGCGAAGTTGAGGAAGTATTCCGCAAATGCTACTCCACAGATCCGGAGAGCCCGCGTGCGAAAGTTAACTGCTACGGCGCAAACGACGTAACAGAGGGCGTTGCGATCATGTGGAAAGAGGGTGTAGACGTTTCCATCACTGGTAACTCCACAAACCCAACACGTTTCCAGCATCCGGTTGCAGGTACATATAAGAAAGAATGCGTAGAGAAAGGCAAGAAGTACTTCTCCGTAGCATCCGGCGGCGGCACAGGCCGTACTCTTCACCCGGATAACATGGCAGCAGGTCCGGCTTCCTACGGTATGACAGATACCATGGGCCGTATGCACTCCGACGCACAGTTCGCAGGTTCCTCCTCCGTTCCGGCTCACGTTGAGATGATGGGTCTGATCGGTATGGGCAACAACCCGATGGTTGGCGCTACTGTTGCGGTTGCTGTAAGCATACAGCAGGCTGCTGATGAGGGTAAGTTCTAAAAAGACCTCAAACCAATGACTTTTTCGAATGCTATACAGCAAGAGAAGTCATAAAAAGTGTACATTTGTCGATTGTTTGTCGATCACTTGTATACCGCATTTGTATACTAAATAACAGGACCGCAGAGATCAATTTCCCTGCGGTCTTATTTCATGCCTGCAAAACCTGCCGCTGATAGTTTCTCCAGAATCATGAAACTGAAAAGAGAGGGCATCACTGCTCTCCCTTTTTTATGTATATTTTCCGCACGCAAACGATATTCATTTCCGATTTTTAGGGTTCTCCCATCATTTCTAACTTCTGCTTTTCTTTCAATTCCTTCAAGATTCCAAGTACGATCGCCGCCCCCACAACAAATGTCAAGGCGTCAGCCACCGGCTGACACCACTGAAGTCCGCGGATCCCGAATTTTTCCGGCAGGACAAACAGCGCCGGAATCAGGAACAGTCCCTGGCGGCCCGCAGCGACGAAGGACGCCCGGAATCCGTATCCGATGGTCTGGGTCAGCATGTTGGACATGACGATCCAGGCGGAAAGCGGCAGTGTAAGGCACTGGAACCGCATGGCCCAGGTTCCGATCTCGATCACATCCAGGTCCTCTTTCCGGAACACCCGCATGATCTGCGGCGCGCCGATAAAGCTCACGACAGCCAGAGTCGTTAAGAATACCGCTGAAACTTTCACGCAGAACCAGAAAGACTCCAGCACACGGTCATACCGCTTCGCGCCAAAGTTGAAACCACACACCGGCTGGAATCCCTGTCCGAATCCGATCATGGCGGAACCGATGAACATCATATATCGGCTCACGATGGAGAGCGCCGCGATGGCCGCGTCCCCAAACGGGTTTGCGGCGAGGTTTAAGGCCGCTGTTGCGACGCTGGCAACTCCCTGGCGGCAGAGGGACGGGATTCCACCGTGAAGGATCTCCCCGTAGAGAGACAGGGACAGGGTAATCTTTCCCGGTTTTAAGTGGACACAGTCTTTTCGGAGTAAACTCTGAAAGAATAAAATTCCAAAGCTGATGCACTGGCTGAGCGCCGTCGCAAGAGCCGCGCCGGAGATTCCGAGATCCAACCCAAAGATAAAGATTGGATCCAGAATCATGTTCAAGATGCCGCCGGTGGTGATCCCAATCATGGCGTAGACCGCCAGTCCCTGGAATCTTAACAGGTTATTCATGGACAGCGCGCCGGTCATTACCGGGGCCGCGATCAGAATATATCTGGCGTAATCTTTCGCGTAGGGCGCGATGGTATCCGTTGCACCAAGAAGCCGCACTACCAGATCAAGGTTCGACAGACAGATCACCGCGAACAGAAGTCCCACAAAGATTGCGGAATAAAAACCTGTGGAAGCGATCCGCTCCGCTTTTTCCGTATCCCGGCTTCCGAGGACTCTCGATAAATAGTTTCCGCTTCCCATTCCGAGCGTGAATCCCAGGGCCTGGATCATGGACATCAGGGAATAGCTGACACCGACGGCTGCCGACGCGCTGGTGCTGATCTGGCTCACGAAAAAGGTGTCCGCCATGTTATAGATGGATGTCACCAGCATGCTGATGATCGTTGGTATCGCAAGGCTCGGGATCAGCCGGGAGATCGGCGTTTCTGTCATTTTTATATAGCGCTGTTCCTGGGTCATAGGGCTGCTCATGTTCTTTTTCCTCCATTTTCTCCATTTCTTATACCGGATTGCTCCGCACTACGTGCTCCCGCAATCCTCAAAAACATTCGTAATTCGCTCATTTTTCTTTGAAAAATGGCTACTTACTCATGTTTTTGGCGGGTCCCAAGGTCAAAAATCCTCCTGCAAGCAAGCTTGCGTCGGACTTCTGACCTTTTGACCCTGGTATAAGCATAAAGAGCCGCCAGCGGAAGAATCCCCTTCCAACGGCAGCTCTCTATATGATTATATTTTTTCTTTTTATTCTGCTTTCTTACCGCTCAGATACTCATGGATTCCACGGGCACCTGCTTTTCCTGCCTCCATGGCGAGGATTACGGTAGCGGCACCTGTCACGGCATCTCCGCCTGCGAATACGCCCTCACGGGATGTCTGTCCGTTGGACTCATCCGCAACGATGCATTTGTGCTTGTTGATCTCAAGTCCGCCTGTTGTGGAGGAGATCAGCGGGTTCGGGGAAGTACCGAGAGCCATGATGACGGTATCGACATCGATGGTGTAATCGGAACCTTCGATCTCAACCGGACGGCGTCTTCCGGATGCGTCCGGCTCACCAAGCTCCATCTTTCTAACGACCATGCCCTTTACCCAGCCCTTTTCATCAGTCAGGATCTCAGTCGGGTTCGTTAAGAGGTTGAAGATGATTCCCTCTTCCTTCGCGTGGTGAACTTCCTCGGCTCTTGCCGGGAGCTCAGCCTCACTTCTTCTGTATACGATATGAACTTCCGCGCCGAGACGGAGAGCAGTTCTCGCTGCGTCCATTGCTACATTTCCGCCGCCGACAACGGCAACTTTCTTGCCTGCTGCGATCGGGGTATCATAGTCATCGCGGAATGCCTTCATCAGGTTGCTTCTTGTGAGGTACTCGTTTGCGGAGAATACGCCGTTGGCGTTCTCGCCCGGGATTCCCATGAATCTCGGAAGACCTGCGCCGGAACCGATGAAGACTGCCTTGTAGCCCTCTTCGTCCATCAGCTCGTCTACGGTTACAGACTTACCGATAATTACGTTTGTCTCGATATCAACGCCGAGCTTCTTCACGTTCTCGATCTCCGGCTGTACAACGCCCTGTTTCGGGAGACGGAACTCCGGAATACCGTACGTTAAAACTCCGCCCGGCTCGTGGAGTGCCTCGAAGATCGTTACCTCGTAGCCAAGTTTCGCAAGATCACCCGCGCAGGTAAGTCCGGACGGACCGGAACCGATGACAGCGACCTTGATGCCGTTTGTCTTCTCCGGTTTCTCCGGTACGACGCCGTTCTCTCTGGACCAGTCAGCTACGAAACGCTCAAGCTTACCGATGGAGACAGCCTCACCCTTGATGCCGCGGACACACTGGCCTTCACACTGGCTCTCCTGCGGGCATACACGGCCGCAGACCGCCGGAAGCGCGGAGGACTTTCCGATGACCTTTGCAGCCTCTGCGTAGTTTCCTTCTTTTACTTCTTTTACGAATGCCGGGATATCGATCTTAACCGGACATCCCTGTACGCATCTTGCGTTCTTGCAGTTTAAGCATCTGGACGCCTCTGCGACAGCTTCTTCTTCATTATATCCATAGCAGACTTCCTCAAAGTTCGTAGCGCGAACCTTCGGCTCCTGCTCTCTTACCGGGACTTTCTTCATTCCATCCATGTCATTTCCTCCATATCACCGATCATTAATCCCCGCAGTTGCCGCATCCGCCGTGGTGGGTATCGCCCTCACGGAGTTTTAAAAGCGCGCGGCCTTCCTCGGTCTTATACATCTGCTGACGTTTCATTGCTTCGTCGAAGTTTACGGCATGTCCGTCAAATTCCGGTCCGTCTACGCAGGCAAATTTCACCTTATCGCCTACAGTCACACGACAGGCACCGCACATACCGGTTCCGTCTACCATGATCGGGTTTAAGCTTACGACTGTCGGAATCTCAAGTTCTTTTGTGAGAAGACATACGAATTTCATCATGATCATCGGTCCGATTGCGACACAGACATCGTATTTCTTGCCCTGGTTGTTTACAAGGTCCTTGATGACCTCTGTAACCATTCCCTTGCGTCCATAGGTGCCGTCATCCGTTGTCACATAGAGGTTTCCGGCAACTGCCTTCATCTCCTCTTCCAGAATCAGAAGATCTTTTGTCTTGGATCCCATGATGACATCGACATCGATTCCATGTTCCTTTAACCATTTTACCTGCGGGTATACCGGAGCTGTTCCGACACCGCCGGCAACGAACAGATATTTTTTCTTCTTTAACTCTTCGATATCTTCCTTTACGAAATCAGACGGGTTTCCAAGCGGTCCTACAACGTCGCGGAAGGAATCTCCTGCCTGTAACGCGGACATACGCTCTGTGGACGCGCCCACTGTCTGGAATACGATGGTGATCGTCTCCTTCTCGCGGTCATAATCACAGATCGTAAGCGGAATGCGCTCGCCCTTCTCATCCATCTTCACGATCACAAACTCACCCGGTTTGCAGTTCGCGGAAATTCTCGGGGCTTTTACAACCATCAGATAGATCTTATCTGCAAGCTTTTTTGCCTCTAAAATAGGGTACATATCCCATACCTCCTGTTTCTTGAAACGTTCTGCACTGAGATCCAGCACAGAAAACATAGATTACTGTCTTATTGATCACACCACTTGCGGGACGTCCTGCGGATGCCCTGCAATTCACACACACGCCTGCTGCCATCTGCTTCTTTACAGATATCCGGCAGCATTAAATTAAGTTTATCATCTTTTTTTCATATGCGCAACATGGTTTCCTGCATTTTTCTACACTTCTCTACCACTTTTATGTGTCATAGTGCACATTTTCTGTAAAAATACAGTCCGCCAGTCCTTTTATCTCAACATGATACCTGGACAACCTTATTCCTGTGCCGCGCCCAGTTCCAATGCTTTCTTTCCAGTCCGCTCGTATCTCCGGAATTCATAGCAGAGATCGAAATAGGTCTGCTCATCGCTGTCCGCTGTCACTTCCCAGTCCGGATCTTTGTCCAGGTTCGGAAGCCAGGTGTCTGCCATGTACTCGTAGTCGATCCATGTGATGTGGGCGGTATCGCAGTACGGGAGGAATGCCTCATAGATCTCCGCTCCGCCGATGATATAGATGTCCTCCGACTTGAACTGCTTTAAATATTCCATGGCATCCTTCAGATTATGGAAGATCTCGCATCCCTTTGCCTTATATGACTCGTCCCTCGTGAGGACCACGTTTATCCGCCCCGCTAAAGGCTGTCCGCCGGGGAGACTCTCAAGCGTTTTCCGCCCCATAACGATGACCTTTCCCTTTGTCTCCTCACGGAAAAGCTTCTGGTCATCCGGAATCGTCACCAGGAGCTTTCCCCGGTTTCCGATGGCCCAGTGTTTATCTACCGCCGCAATGATATTCATGGCTGTTTTCCTCCTTTTATCGTCCCTGATCCGCGCCATTCATGCATTCCCGCTCGACGACCTTCAATGTCGCCGCCGCGTTTAAGAGAAACGCGAAATCCGGCTGTTCTTCCTGTTTTACGCCTTTGTGGTAAGTCGCCAGCATAACCTGCAGGCGCTCTTCCTCCGTGGGGTATTTCCGGATGATCCCCACGATCTCATCTTTCGTCCGCTTCAGTCCCGCTTCCAGATAATCCCATACCAGATCCGCAGAGAATTCTTCCTTCTTTAAGCCCGGAAGGAGCGCTGTCCCCGCGTCCTCCGGTGTCAGGATCCCCACATGGGTGATAAAAATCCGCTTTGCCCCAGCATGGCGCAGCTTTTCTACCGCGTCTAAGGACATCTGATATCCGACAAGGTAGCAGGGCATATATACCTCGCTGGTTGTCACGCCCACCGTTTCGCTGGCAAAGACCACATCGTGATCCACCATGTAAGACAGGGAACATTTCGTGTGTCCCGGTGTCTCGAAGACGGTAATTTTATGGTCTCCAAAATCCAGGATATCTCCCTCTTTTACGACCTGGTCCACCACAAGATCCTCATCCCGGTAATCCGGTGCTTTTAAGAGTCCCGCTCCCTGTGCCGCCGCGTCCGAAAGCTCCCGCATCGTCTTTTTCGCCGACGGCTTCTCCAGGATCTTCTTCGCGTATGCGCTTCCATATACCACAAGATCCGGCCATTCTTTCCGCAAAAACGGAACGCCGGAGATATGGTCATAATGGGAATGGGACAAGAGAACCGCGTCCAGCGGCTTATCTCCCAGTTCCCGCTTTATATTTTCAATCATTTTGTCCGCGGAATAAGCCATTCCGGCGTCAAAGAGCACGTTTTTCTCACCCTTTATGAGATACGCCGCACGGCTCGCGTCTCCGCAGACGCAGGCAATATAGTCGTTATTCATTTTCTTTGTCTTTTTCCTACCCGTTGAGTGTTAATTGATATTACCTATGCAAATATAAAATACCACCCGCTTATTAGTTGGTGGTATCCGTTGTCCTTTATATACTTAGCCAGACAATCATTTGGCAGGCGTACCATTCTCCTGCATCTCTCGGGTTTCCCCTGTCAAGCCATCGGCGTGTGGACGGGTACGAAATCTTCCACCTCAAATGATCATCTGGGTAAAGCCTGATTAAGTTATGCTTAGTATATCAATTATATTCCTTTTTGTAAAGAATCCTTTTATTTTTCAATAACCTTTTCCATTCTTTCCACACAAATTGCAATGCTTTTTAAAATCATCTTGTGTCTACGCGAAAAAATGGCTATAATGGGAATGCATCCGGCATTATGGAATATATGCCATATCCGCCAGACTTCAATCAAGGAGAGAAAACATTATGATAAAATTAGAACGCACAAGCGTCATGAACTTTGAGAACGCCATGCGCGGCGCGAGAAACCCGATGAACAGCTGGGGACGTATGGACAGCAGTTATGACGAGGACGGAAACTTCGTCTTCGGTCCGAACGATCTCGATCTCGCGAAACGTCTCCGCATGGCTGGAAGCGACCACAGAAAGTTTATCCGCCAGATCTTTGTTTCTGTGGACATCACGGCTCCGCTCTACTGGTGGAAGGAATATGACACCTACAAAGTGGCAACTGTGGCAAACTCCACAAGCACCATGCACAAGATCCACTCCAAACCTTTTGACATCGACGATTTCAGCCATGACCATATGACTCCGGATACACTGGCTTACATGCAGACCGTTGTGGACCGCCTGGAGCAGATCCGCCTGAAATATATGAATGAGGGCAAGAACAAAGAAGACTGGTACGACATGATCCAGCTTCTCCCGTCCAGCTACAACCAGATGCGCACCTGCACAATGAACTATGAGACACTCGTCAATATTTACCATGCGAGAAAGGCTCATAAGCTTGTGGAGTGGCATACATTCTGTGACTGGATCAAAACTCTGCCGTATGCGGAAGAGCTGAT
>CAVIYT010000216.1:0-11275 GCA_963646925.1 Paludibacteraceae bacterium | reverse complement strand
AAGAATGATATGGCGGTGTGAGGTGAGCGATAAGCAGAAGATAAGAAAAGAATAATGGGAAGAACGAGAGCATAGACTGTTGTAAGGCATAATTCGGCGGAGCATGGCATGAGAGGGCAGAAAAAGGATGATTTTCCCCGGATGAACTCCGCCGGGGTGTTTGCGGATGCGGTGGGCGGGGAGACGCTTTTGACGCTCATCGGGACGCGGGCGGTACATATTGAAAATTACAGGAGTATTCTTGTATACACGGATACGGAGATCAGGATCCAGTGCAGGCATTATATTCTTTCCGTCTCAGGGAAAAAGTTAAAGATCTGCTATTACGATAAAGATGAGATGAAGATATCCGGACGCCTGGAGGTGATCCGGTTTGAATAGATTAAAAGATATGCGGGAGGGAAGCGTGAAAGTCCGGATCGAGGGGAGAGGGATGGAGCGCTTTTTTAATATCGCGGCGCAGAGAGGGATCACGATCGAAAAAATCGAGACAAAAGAGATTCCCGCTGCGGAATATGGCAATCGTCGGTATGACAAGTACGATAACCGTGTCGAAAAGAACGAATTGGAAAAGGCGGACAGGAAACAGGGGAAAACCGTCTGCTTTCAGACGTCTCCGCGCGACTTCAAACGCCTGAAGCCGATCGCCCGGAAAACGGATGTCCGCCTTCGGATTACGGAAAAGCACGGTGTTCCATTCTGGCTGCTCCTGGGACGCCGGAGAAGTCTCTGGGTCGGCGGACTGGCAGCATTCTTTCTTTTACTCTATATTTCGTCCTTCTATGTGTGGGACATCTCCTTCGACGGAAACCGCCGCTTTACGGACGAGACGCTGCTGCATTTTATGAATACGGTCCCGGTGCGGTGCGGAATGAGAAAAAGCCAAATTTCCTGCGCGGACCTGGAAAGCCGGATCAGGAACGCGTTCCCGGAGATCAGCTGGGTGTCTGCGGAGCTGACAGGAACGAGACTCACGGTCCATGTGCGGGAGAATGACGGGATCTTAAAGGTGGAGACGGAACCGGAAACGCCCTGCGACCTCACAGCGGGGTCAGACGGCACCGTGACAAAGATCATCGTCCGAAACGGGATCGCCAGGGTGAAGGCTGGAGACGAGGTGAAGGCCGGGGATGTCCTGGTATCTGGAGAACTCCCAATCTACGATGACTCGGAGACACTTGTGAAGACAAATAAGGTCCATGCGGACGCCGAAGTTTACGCTAAAACTACAAAAACAGCCACATGGAAGATTCCGGCTGCGGAAGAGATCCGCGCAAAGACGGGAAAAAGGCGTCTGGGCGTATTTTTTAAGTTCCTGGATGCGGAAGTCTGTTTCCTGATGCCGGACTTAAAAAAAGAAAGCACCTGGGAGCTGTTTATGGACGAATGCCAGCTCAGACTTTCGAAAATTTTTTACCTCCCGGTCTACGGCGGGATCCTCACCGCCAAGGAATATGTTCCCTACGAGAAAGTCCTTACGGAAGCGGAAGTCTCAGACAGGGCAGACCGGTATTTGAACGAATATATGCAAAATCTCACCGAAAAAGGTATACAAATCCTTGGTAGTGATGGTAAAATAGAGAGAAGTGAATCACACTGGAAGATTCATGGAACACTGACGGTGGTGGAGGACATCGCGAGAGAATCCCCCATCCCGGAAGATCAGGAGGAGATTCAGACAGTAGATGAGCATCATTGAGACAATCATAGACATTCCGGCAGAACATGAGCGGAAAGTCTGCGGACAGTTTGACAGTTATCTGAAAAAAATCGAGCGGACGCTTCACGTATCCATGGTGGCGCGGGACGGGGAGATCAAGGTCATCGGACCGGATCACGCCGTAAAGCGTGCGAAGAGCGTATTTTCAACGCTTCTGGAACTCTCGAAGCGCGGCGAGGAGATCGGGGAACAGAATGTGGATTACGCCCTGGCTCTTTCCTTTGAGGATAAGGACACGGAAATGCTTTCCCTGGACCGCGATATCATCTGTCACACCATAAACGGAAAACCGGTAAAGCCGAAGACCCTGGGACAGAAACAGTATATCGATCTGATCCGGAAAAAGATGATCGTGTTCGGTGTCGGACCTGCGGGAACCGGAAAAACTTACCTTGGCATGTCCATGGCGATCCAGGCGTTTAAAAACGGGGAGGTCGGAAGAATTATCCTGACCCGTCCGGCTATCGAGGCGGGAGAGAAGTTAGGCTTCCTTCCGGGCGACCTTCAGAGCAAGATCGACCCGTACCTGCGCCCGCTCTACGACGCCCTCTACCAGATCATGGGCGCGGACAGCTATCTTCACAACTCGGAGAAAGGACTGATCGAGGTTGCGCCGCTGGCGTACATGCGCGGACGTACTTTGGATAACGCCTTTATTATCCTGGATGAGGCCCAGAATACGACCCAGGCTCAGATGAAGATGTTCCTCACGAGAATCGGTTTCGGTTCCAAGGTCATCATCACCGGTGACCAGTCCCAGAAAGACCTGCCTGCGGGTCAGGTGTCCGGTCTCGACGTGGCGTTAAAGGTCCTTAAAAATATCGATGACATCGGAATCTGCAGGTTCTCAAACGAGGACGTTGTGAGACATCCGCTTGTGCAGAAGATCGTAAAAGCGTATGATGAATATGAAGGCCGTGAGAAACCGAAGACTCATATGGAGTACGGAAAGAACGGCCGGGAAGGACGGGAACAGAGATGACAGTGACAGTGGAGTACGAAGCGGAAGAAAAGCTGGATCTCCCCTACGAGGAGATCATCAAAAATGTGATCGAGGAATCTCTGGATTATGTGGAGTGCCCGTATGACGCGGAGGTGAATGTCCTCCTTACGGATAACGCCGGGATCCACCAGATCAATCTTGATATGCGTGGGATCGACAATCCGACAGACGTTTTGTCTTTCCCGATGTGCGATTTTGAGATGCCGGGCGATTTTTCCCACCTGGAAGACACGCCGGAGGAATATTTTGACCCGGACACAGGGGAATTACTCATGGGGGATATCGTAATTTCCGTGGACAAGGTAAAAGAGCAGGCTGAGAAGTACGGCCACTCCCAGACGAGAGAACTGGCATTCTTAGTCGCGCACAGCATGCTCCATTTATCCGGCTACGACCATATGGAGGACGAAGAGCGGATCCAGATGGAGGACATGCAGAGAGAAATTCTGGAACGGAGGGGTTACAGGAGATGAGAAAACGGGGCAGAGCATTTATGATTGGTATTGGATTCATGATGGCAGCGGCGGCACTTTCCGGATGCGGAAAGAAAGCCGAGGAAGTGGCTGTGACCACAGAGGCACCGGAAGAGACGAAAACGATTGTCCTTGAGACAGAAGCGACGACGGAGGCGGAGACGGAATCGGAAGGTCCGGAGGAACGCAAGGAAGTCGATGGAAAGATCCAGAGTTACCTGACCGGTGAGATGGTGGATGTGGCGAAGGCCAACAGACGCCCTGTCGCGGTCATGATGAGCAATGATAAGGCATCTCTGCCCCAGTACGGCATTAACCGGGCGGACGTGGTCTATGAGGCACCGGTAGAGGGCGATATGAACCGCTACATGGCGATCTTCGAGAACTACGACGATATCGAGCGGATCGGTTCCGTCAGAAGCTGCCGTACCTATTATACATATTTCGCGAGAGAATATGACGCGATCTACGCCCACTACGGACAGAGCACCTTCGCGGTCCCGTACTTAAAAAACGTGGACAACATCAACGGTGTCGATGGAACGGGCGGAAACGCGTTCTACCGCACAAAGGACAAGAAGGCGCCGCACAATGCCTACACCAGCGGCGCGAAATTAAATAAGACCATCGGTCAGCTTGGCTACCGCACTTCCTACAGCGATACCTACAGCGGACACTTCCAGTTCTCGAAGAATGCTTACGTTCCGGCGGAATCCGACGCGAAGGACGCGTACAAGTTCTATCCGTCCTACACGATGAACAATCCGTGGTTTGAGTACAATGAGAGTGACGGAAAATATTACCGCTTCCAGTACGGCGGAAAGCACAACGGCGACGGCGGACAGATCTCCGTCAACAACGTGATCTTCCAGTACGTGGAGTGGGGTCATTACGCAAGCACCGATTACCTCAACATCAACGTCCATAAGGGCGGAGCGGGTTATGTATTTACAGGCGGAAAGTGTGTTCCGGTCTCCTGGAAAAAAGATGGGGACTTCGGACCGACCCGCTACTATGACTCTGAAGGAAAGGAAGTTATGCTTAACAAAGGAAAAACCTGGATCTGCATCGTAGGAGCAGACAGGTACAGTAAAGCTGAGATTTATGGAAAGTAACAGACAGAAAAAGAAGAAGGAATCCAATTTCGTCGTCCAGGGAAGTATCCTGGCAGTGGCATCCATCGTCGTGAGAATTATCGGAATCGCTTACCGTATCCCGATGATCAACATTATCGGCGATGAGGGAATGGGGTATTACGGAACCGCGTTTAATGTATACAATATTGCGCTGCTTTTATCATCCTACAGCCTGCCGCTTGCCGTGTCGAAAATGATTTCCGCGAGACTTGCAGGAAAACAGTACCGGAACGCAGCGAGGATCTTACGCGCGGCGCTCTGCTATGCCACCATCGTCGGCGCCTTCGCGGCAGCGGTGATCTGGTTCGGCGCTGATTTCTTCGCAAAAGACGTATTCTTTATGCCCTATGCGGCATTTGCATTAAGGACACTGGCACCGACGGTGTGGATCATGGCGTATCTCGGTGTGTTCCGCGGATATTTCCAGGGACAGGGAACCATGGTTCCGACGGCGTTCTCCCAGGTCTTTGAACAGATCGTAAACGCCATCGTCAGCGTTGCGGCTGGAAGTTTCCTCTTTAATGAGGCGTTAAAGACAGAGGTGTTAAAGAACCAGACTGGAGACGGATATTCCAATGCCTGGGGCGCTGCCGGCGGCACCATCGGTACGGGAGCGGGCGCGTTCACAGCCCTGATCTTCCTGCTGTTCTTATTCGCGGCCTGCGCGAAGATGAGAAAGCGCCAGATCCGGAGAGACCAGACCGAACTCGTGGAGAGCTACGGGGACATCACAAGAGTTCTCTTCTTCACGGTAGTTCCGGTCATCTTGAGCTCCGCGATCTACAATTTAAACAGTGTCCTGGATAACGGAATCCTGGCTTACAACTTTAAGACGCTGGGACAGGGGGATGAGTTCGCCTCGATCTGGGGCGTCTACACCGGAAAATACCATCTGCTGATCAATGTGCCGATGGCGATTTCCAATGCCCTTTCTTCCTCACTGATCCCCTCTGTTTCCAGAGCGGTGGCTGTAGGAGACAGAAAGCTTGTGAGAGAGCGTGTGGCTTCCGCGATCCGGTTCTCCTGCATCGTCGCGATCCCGTCAACGGTAGGTCTCACGGTGCTCGCGGGTCCGGTAAACGACCTGTTATTCTCCGGGGACAACACTATGGCGATCCGGATGACGATCTACGGTTCCCTGGCAGTCGTATTTTATTCCGTATCTACGGTCACGAACGCGATCCTTCAGGGTATCGACAAGATGCGGCTCCCGATCTTTCACGCGGTGATCTCCCTGGTGCTTCACCTGATCGCCTTAGAGATCATGGCTCTTGGATTCCATATGGGAATCTACAGCATGGTATTCGCGAATATCCTGTTCGCGCTCTTTATGGTTCTGATGAACGCGAGATCGATCCGGAAACTCCTGGGATACCGCCAGGAGATGAAGAAGACGGTCGTGATCCCGGTGATCGCTTCCGCGGTGATGGGAATCTTTGCCTTTGGTTCTTACCAGCTTGCCCATCTTGCGGTGAAGAGCAACGCGCTGTCTACCCTGTTCGCGATGATGATCGCGGTGGTCGTATACGGTGTGCTGCTTATTAAGCTTGGAGCGCTGGACGCTGCGGAACTTAAGACTATGCCGGGCGGAACGAAGCTTCTCAGGGTGTTCAGAAAACTGCATCTGATGTAAAGATGAAAATATGGAAGTGAGCCGGAGTCTTTAATGGACGGCCGGGTGCACAGACAGAAAATTTGGATTTATGTGTTTAAAATAGAAAAAGAAAGCAGATACTTACTTCAAAGGAGGAAGATTCCTATGAAAAAGTATGTATCCTGCTTTCTTTTCTTTTTCTTTCTGACATCCGCGAGCCTGATCACGTTATTTCTCATGACAGCCGGGGAGGAAGCCCAGAGGGCGGAAGAGGTCCAGATGCAGGAATCTGTGGAGGAACCGGTATTCGCGAAGGAGACGGAGGAGATCCATGTAGTCTTAAATATGGAACAGGTTGAAAATGAGACGGTGGCGGAGGATGAAGAGCGGTATTTTCTTGTAGCTGAGGAAGGTTACCTCATCGTCTATGATAAAGGGGAGGAGACCACGGATCTCTTCACCCATATGCCCTTGGCGGAGTTTCCGGCGGAAGAACAGGAACGGCTGATGGACGGGATCTGGTTCCCGACAATGGCTGAAATTTTCAGTTACCTGGAGTCTTACAGCAGTTAAAATTCAATTAAAAAAGTTAATTTTGCCCTAAATGGAAAAGATGTGGGACAGTTACTACTTGAAATTTTCGTGTTAGGTCGATATACTAATATAAAAATTGTCTGATACTGGGGTAGAAGACACAAAGGTTGAAAACCAGTTTCAGATCAGATGAAAAATCGGAGACAGGGAGAAGAAGAATGGCGGAGAACTTCAGGGGACGGAAAGGAATCATCATCGGCGGCGGCGCGTCGGGACTTATGGCTGCGATCACGGCGGCGAAGCAGGGCGCGTCTGTGACGGTCTTGGAGCATACGGCCCGTCCCGGAAAGAAGATCCTGTCCACGGGAAACGGAAAGTGCAACCTGACGAACCTCTATATGGACACATCCTGCTACCGGAGTGAACAGGATGGATTTGAGGAGATGGCGGTCAAAAACTTCCCACCGTCCGCCTCAGTTGCATTTTTCAGGGAACTGGGAGTTCTCACCATGGACCGGGGCGGCTATGTGTACCCCATGTCCGGGCAGGCGCAGACCGTTCTTGATGCCCTTCTTCGAGGCGCGGACCGGGCGGGAGTCCGGATCGTCACAGAGTGCGAAGTCGAAAAGGCGGAACGAAAGAACGGCAGATTCGCGGTCCAGACAAATCAGGGGACCTTTGCCGGTGACTTCCTGATCCTGGCCTGCGGATCAAAAGCCGCGAAGGGAACGGGATCCGACGGCAGCGGCTACGAGCTGGCGAAACTGTTCGGACACCGGATCATAAAACCGCTTCCAGCGTTAGTACAGCTCCGATGCGAGGGAAATCTTCTCCCGAAAGCTTCCGGCGTCCGCGCGGAGTGCCTGGTGAGTATCAAGACGGAAGATGGAAAGACGGCCGCAAAGGACCGCGGAGAGCTCCAGATCACGGATTACGGAATCTCCGGCATCCCGGTATTCCAGGTGAGCCGGTACGCGGCAAAGTTTTTGGACCGGAAGAAAAAAGTTTTCGCGTCCTTAAACTTTCTCCCGGATCTCAATGAGGCAGGCGTCTGGGATCTTTTGAAGGAACAGAGGTCCTACCTCTCAGAGGAATCTGCCGAGATATTTTTAAACGGTATTTTTAATAAGAAATTAGCGTCGGTGCTCTTAAAAGCGTCGAAGATCCAGTCGGAGAAAAAGGCGGGACTTCTCACGAAAGAGGAACTGGACCGCCTGGTGTTCATGATCCGGGAATTTGTGATCCCGGTGAAGGAGACGAACCCCTTTGAACAGGCCCAGATCTGTACCGGCGGTGTCGATACATCAGAGATAGACGAGGAGACCATGCAGTCGAAACGTGTTCCCGGACTTTACATCGTCGGGGAACTCCTGGATGTGGATGGGATCTGCGGAGGATATAATTTACAGTGGGCATGGGCATCCGGGTATGCAGCCGGGTGTCATGCCGCATCAGGAATCGTTCCTGGATACAGGAAAAATGACTGCGGACAGGAAAAGCACATGACATTTTCCGCCGCGGAGGGAAACAGAAGCCAGGGAAAACAGGAAAGGAAAAAACGTACATATGATCCGGATCAATCAGCTCACACTTCCCGTGGATCACGTGGAAGAAGCCATAAAGAAAAAGGCGGCAAAGCTTCTAAAAATCGATGAATCGGCGATCGGGGAGATCCGGATCGTCCACAGATCCATCGACGCGAGAAAGAAGCCGCAGCTGATATTCAGCTATATCGTAGATGTAACGCTTGCGAACACGAAAAAAGAGGGAGCCGTGATCAAAAAAGTGGCAAACCAGAATGTGCGGGCGAAGGATTCCCGGCCCTATGCATACCCGGAGCGCGGAACGACGGAGATGAAGAAGCGCCCGGTGATCATCGGCGCTGGTCCGGCCGGAATGTTCGCGGCGCTGGCGCTTTCCGAGAACGGTTACACCCCAATCCTGTTGGAGCAGGGCGATGCCGTGGAGGAACGAACGAAAAAAGTAGAGAATTTCTGGAAAAACGGGGATGAGGCCCTGGATATCCGTTCCAACGTCCAGTTCGGCGAGGGCGGAGCCGGAACATTCTCCGATGGAAAGCTAAATACACTTGTAAAGGATACTTCGGGAAGAAACGGAAAAGTTCTCTCCACCTTTGTGGAGATGGGAGCGGACTCCTCGATCCTCTATGACCACGCGCCCCATATCGGGACAGACGTGCTGAGGGATGTGGTACGGAATCTGAGAAACAGGATCATCGCCGGCGGCGGTGAGGTCCATTTCCGGACAGAGGTGAAGAAGATCCTGGAGGAGAACGGAAATGTCACAGGCGTCATGCTTGCGGACGGTTCCGTGATCGGGACGGATCATGTGATCTTATCCGTGGGACACAGCGCGAGAGACCTTTTCGCGGAGCTTGACCGGATGAAGGTATTTATGGAGCCGAAACCCTTTGCGGTAGGACTCCGGATCCAGCATTCCCAGGCACAGATCAATAAGAACCAGTACGGAATGGAGGACGCCGGAAAGCTTGGCGCGGCGCCATATAAGGTCACCGCGAAGACCACGAGCGGACGGGGCGTGTATTCGTTCTGTATGTGCCCGGGTGGAATGGTCGTCAACGCGTCCTCAGAGAAAGGGCGTCTCGCGGTCAATGGAATGAGCAATTTTAAGCGTGACAGCGGAATTGCCAACAGCGCGCTGATCGTGGCCGTGACTCCGGCGGATTTCCCGGAGGCGGGACCGCTCGGCGGAATCGCGTTCCAGAGAAACCTGGAAGAGCGGGCGTTCGCCCTCGGCGGAGGAAAGATCCCGGTCCAGCTTTACGATGATTTCGCCGCAAACCGACCGACGGTGGCCCTGGGAGACGTGGAACCGGTATTTTGCGGAGGTTATACCTTCACAAACTTACGGGAACTGATGCCAGAGGCCTTAAACGGAGCGTTCCTGGAGGGAATGGAGCAGTTCGGAAGACGGATCAAAGGATTCGACCGGGCCGACGCCGTCCTTGCGGGAATTGAGAGCCGGACGTCATCACCACTCAGGATCTGCCGTGATGAGAGCCTTCAGAGCAGTTTAAAGGGGCTTTATCCATGCGGCGAGGGAGCCGGGTACGCCGGAGGAATCACATCGGCGGCCATGGACGGCCTGAAGGTTGCGGAAGAGATCATCAAGTGGTATGCACCGGTGAAGTAGGAAAAACAAACGTAAGCAATCAGCAGTGCGTCGGATTGTACACAAGAATGTGCTGCAAGCTGGTCTGGATCAGGGCTGGCACTGTTGAATTCCGGTGAAAGGGGACTTTTCATATGACAGAGAGAGAATTATTAAAAGATAAAAAGAGAATCGTGATCAAGATCGGATCTTCCTCACTGACACATGCGGAGACAGGCGATCTGAATCTTGCAAAGATCGAGAAACTGGTCCGCGTCATCAGCGATATGAGAGGCATGGGAAAAGAAGTGATTCTTGTCTCCTCCGGTGCCATCGCCACAGGACGCCAGACCCTCGGCGGAAAGAAGCCGGAGACGGTTGCCGAGAAACAGGCCTATGCAGCTGTGGGACAGGCGCGGCTCATGATGGTGTACCAGAAGCTTTTCTCTGAGTACAACCAGACCGCGGCGCAGATCCTGATCACAAAGGCGACGATCCTGGACGATACATCCCGCGCCAACGCGAAGAACACATTCAATGAGCTTTTAAAACTCGGAACGGTGCCGATCGTAAATGAGAACGATACCGTATCTACATATGAAATTAAATTCGGTGATAACGACAGACTTTCCGCCATCGTTGCGGCCCTTGTAGAGGGAGACTTATTATTCCTTCTCTCCGACATCGACGGCCTCTACACCGATGATCCGAAGAAGAACCCGGAGGCAAAATTCATCAGCCAGGTGGATGACCTCACGGAAGAATTTATGGCTATGGGCAAGGGAACCACGGGAAGCGACGTGGGAACTGGCGGAATGGCGACGAAGCTCCATGCCGCGAAGATCGCCACAGAGAGCGGCGCCGACATGGTGATCGCCAATGCCGACGATGTGGAAGTCATGTGGCGGATCTTAAAGGGCGAGGAGATCGGTACGCTCTTTAAAGCGAATAAGAGCAGCGAATTTGCGCTGTTGGATTATATTCAGAGTATTCACGCGTAAATAGATGACAGAAATATTCCTGCTGCTGTTCGCAGTTTTTGCCGGATAAATGGCAGCAGGAGTATAGAGTTATACAGGGCGTGTTCTCCGAAAAGAAACTGAGAGGAAAAAGAATCATATATGAAACAGGAACAGATCGACAGAATCAACGAGCTTTACCATAAATCCCAGTCTGTAGGACTTACGGACGCGGAAAAAGAGGAGCAGGCTGCTTTAAGAAAACAGTATGTTGCCGACATCAAGGCGAGTCTTAGAGGCCATTTAAACAATATCTCCATCGTTGAGAAGGACGGCTCCGTGACAGACCTTGGAAAGAAATACGGAAATGTGGGAAAGACAGAAAGCTGAACTTAGAAATACGATCCGGAAACAGTTGAAAGCCCCGCCGGAGAAGGAAAAAGAGATCCTGGACCGCGAGATTGCAGAGCGGATTCTGGCACTCCCGGAAATCAGGGAGTCCGGATCCGTGTTTGCATATGCGTCCCTGACTTGGGAAACGGGGACGGATCAGATCTTAGAGGCATTATGGAGAGAGAAAAAGACCATTTTTCTTCCGAGAGTTTCGGGGGAGACGATGGAATTTTTCCTGACAGGATCAAAAAAAGATCTGGCGGAGGGCACTTTTCATATTATGGAACCAAAGGCGGAGTGCCGGAGCACGGATGAGATCGCGGCGGACACT
>CAVIYT010000215.1:0-12108 GCA_963646925.1 Paludibacteraceae bacterium | reverse complement strand
CGTTTATTCTATCATACCGTTTCCGGTTTGTCAAGAACTTTTTAAAACTTTTTTTGAGAGATTAAGAAGTTTTCTTAATGACTCTTAATAAGTTTTGCCCTGTCGCTCAAGGCGAGTATTATAATAACAAATCCCTAGGGAAAAGTCAACACTTTTTTCCAGTTTTTTTGAAGTTTTTTCTTTTGTTTGCGCAATTACAACATAATGGGGTACACTTGCGTTTTTAACGCAAGATGTACCCCATCTTCATATTTCCCTATTGATCATTCATATTTCATCCGCAAAGGCGTTTATAAAAATGTTTCCGCCGCGGTCTCTTTCTATTATAAAACACTTCTCACTAATCCAACTACAAGATAGGAAAGCATATTATGATCATACAGCCATGTCAGCCAGATACTTCCATTGATCTGATCGATCATGCTCTTCCCGATCTCGCTGCCGGAAAACAGGGTGAGGACCAGAGACCCCACCCACACAAAGATCAGCGCCTCCGCAAGTCCCAGGACTGCCCCGGCGATCTTATTGATTCCATATATGATCGGCAGCCTGGATATCAGGTTCAGCCAGATAATGATAATATGGAAGGACGCGTAGAATACCGTAAACAGCACCGTGAATATGATCACGCGGATCACACGGTCCGCAAGGTATTTTCCCACATAGTCCTCAAAGACCTGGACACCCATCTCCTGGTATACTTCCCCGTTATTGTTCTCGATCAGGAGTTTTTTGACCTGATCCGGGATCTCCAGGCTCTCTATGACCGCCCGCTCCCCCGCTTTTCCGGCGAGACCGGCTGTCTGGGCCATCTCTTCCATCTTTTCATCAAGTCCGCTGGCCTTTAATGCGCTCTCCTTCATCGTTTCATATAAAGCGGTATTATTCTCCAGCCACGCAGCCGTCTGCGGGATCGCGACGCGCACCGCAAACAGCGTGATGAAAAGTGACATCACGGATACCGCTATTTTTATAAACCCTCTGTAATGGCCGTATAGCATCATCCCGATGAGATACGCTGCAACAGCCACTTCCAGCCAACGGCCGGACAACATCTCCAAAATTTCCATCGTTTCTCCTGTCATACACGGGCATGTTTCTTCTATAAAGAAGGATCTTCCACGCCCGCCTTATTCCTGTTATATCTGAATCCCTGTAAAATGGCAGATCGCCTTCGCGACGCCCGCCTCATTGTTGGTCTTCGTAATATAATCTGCTGCCGCCTTTACAGACTCCTCGCCGTTCTCCATGGCAACGCCGATTCCCGCCATGCGGATCATAGACAGGTCATTTTCCCCGTCTCCAAAGCCCATGGTGGCCTCTCTGGCGATTCCAAGGCGCGCGGCAAGACGGATCAGTGCTCCGCCTTTGTCGGCTCCTGCCGCGTTGATCTCGAGGTTATTCGGGATCGATGAGGACACGAGGATCCCCGGGATCTTCGAAAGTTCCTCTCTCATCCGTTTTCTCGCGTCCATGTCGCAAAAGAACATGTTGATCTTCTCCGCGTCCTGACCGCGCTCTTTTAAGTACGCGACATTGTCCGGAACCGAGTCTCTGGTTCTCCGCACCAGTTCCGCCAATCCCTCCGATGACACATACTTATAGATATCATTGTAGAATTCCGGCATGGTATAGCCGATTCCGCCCACATACACATCATACATGATCTCATCCGGGCTCGTCCGCGCCATCATCATGATCTTTTCCGCCAGCTCCACTGGGATCCGACAGGAATCGATGATCTCATTTGTCCGCAGATCGACCACCTGGGCCCCGTTTGTGAGGATCGCGTAATGTACGCCCGGCAGATTCCGAAGCTCATCCGGCAGTCCGCGCATGGTACGGCCTGTTGCCGGGACGATCTCGATCCCCTGCGCCGCGCACGCCTTAAAAGCCCGCAGATTCTCCTCCGGGATCCGTTTCTCGTCATCCAGCAGTGTTCCATCCATATCCGCCGCAATCAGTCTGATTTCCATATTTCTCTCCTATATATTCCCAATTATATCCCACGGGTGATCTCCGCACACAAACATTAGTTCGTGCGATCGGTGAAAAATTTGCGCACCCGGTTCATCAAAAAGGCAATGAACCTATGGTGCGCATATATTCAGTTCCTAATAAGCATGTCATCGAATGCCCTGTACGCCGCCTAAATACGTTTTCAAACAGCGCCAGGCATTCTCATCACACTCTTTATCAGTCAAAGAAATCTTTTTCATGAAGGATCAGAAGACCTTCTTTTGTATAAGTCGGGGAGAAGAGTCCCGCGATCTTCTTTCCGAGAGACTTTTTCTCTGCCTTGTCAGCAGCTTCCTCGATCAGGTCTACGGCCGCTGCCTTTGTGAGGCGGACTTCATCCTCTTCCATCATCTCGATGCGCTCATACAGGGCGAGAAGGCTCTTTCCGGTGATGCTGCAGTCGATCTCTGCCGCATACTTGCACGCATACTGAGCAAATTCATCCGGATCCATCTCTTCCTTGTCGTCATAGTCTTCCGGAACGACTTCTTCCGCTGCGGACGCAGTCTCCTCCGGGAGTTCCGGCTCTTCTTCGGCGATCGGTGCCTTTCTCTGAGATTTTTCCTGTTTTGCGAACAGTTTTGCCTTCTTCGGCGGAACATATTCCTCCGGCTCCGGTTCTTCCTCATCCTCTTCATCCGTTTCCGGCTCAGACGGCTCTTCCGGTGCGACAGCCTCTTCCTCGTACTCCGGCTCCTCCTGCGGAACTTCTTCCTGTGCCGGTTCCTCTTCTGTCTCCTGCTCAGTGTTCACCACATCGCGGGCGATCTGCTCCTGCTTCTCTGTGGAGCGCTTCAAAGCTGCCTCCACCTCGGCTTCCGCCTCTTTCTTCGCAGACGCGTTCTCATCGCTTCCGATATACTGGAACTTGCTTGCGAGGGAGGTATTGTGGGCATGGAGTGACTCAAGGTTTTCCGGTGTGTCGATCAGGACAACGATCATTCCGGAGCGGTCTCTCTCCATAAGCTCATCCAGCTCATTCTGGACAGCATCCGTAAGACCTGCAGCATGTTCGATGATCAGGTCTTTTCCCGCAAGTTTGTCAGCTACCGCGCTGATTCCGCGCTTATTTAACTTCTCACTGCTGATCTTTGCCACTGGATTCTTGATACCGAGCTCGCGGTGGATCTCCTTTAAGGAGCTGACAGCCATGGAGATTCCTTCCTCGGCCGTCTCCGCCTCGATCATCAGGTTATTGGTATCCAGCATGTCATCCAGAGATTCCAGTTCCAGCTCATCATCGTCATCATCCTCTTCCGGAGCCGGGATGTTGCGGACCTGGTTTCTGCGGGCACGTTCACGGTCGATCTCCGCCTGCTTCTTCGCACGACGCTCTTCTTCCTCACGTCTCGCAGCTTCCCGCTCTTCCTCGGCGCGGCGGAGAGCTTCCTCTTCCATCTCTTCCCGCTCTTTTGCGGCGCGGATCGCCAATTTCTGGCGCTCGATCTCCCGCTCTTCCTCAGTCGGAAGCGCGTGCTCCGGCTCTGCCTCTTCCTGCGGTTCCGGCGCGGCTTCCTGTCTGCCTCTGCGAACCTGCCTTAAATCAGCGATGGTTCTTGTGGCGCCCATCTCGTCATCCTCCTCGACAATGGCTGTCCGGCCCTCTTCCTCGGAGAGTCTGGACATCTCGTCCGCCAGTTTTCTCGCCTGGGCATCCTCATGGATCTGCATGGCAACCTGTTTGGAGACCTCAGAATCCGGAATTCCATCCTCGTAGTCGTCCTGTTCCGAGGCATTTCCGCTGTACTCTTCCTTGACAGCGCGCAGTTTCGCCTCGTATTTCTCCCTGTTCTCCACAAGATCCATCTGGTATTTGTTCAACGGCGCGTACTGAAGCTTCAGGTCCATCGCCTTGTCCACATATTTTCCGAGGCCAAATAAGAGCATGATGCGGTCACATGTGGCAACGCACTTGTCCTCGATTCCGGCTTTGTGGTAGAGATCTGCCAGCTCATAGAGCCATTTCTCATCCACCTCGGATGCTGTATACACTTCCAGCGCGCGGATCAGCTGATCCACCGGCGCTTTTTTCGCTTTTAAGATCTTGTAGCGGAGCAGATACTGGCGCGGGTCATCCTGCGCGAGATCACAGAATTCTCTGTAGTATGCCTCCGCCTCGGCGGTACTTCCATCCTTTAAGGCGAGATCCGCCAGTTTATAGAGCAGACGCTTTCCTACCGGCGCGCGCTCAAATGCCAGGAGCAGAATATCCTTCGCCTCCTGGTACTCTTCATTTTTCTCGTAGATCTGAGCGATCATGGACAGCAGGCTCGCGTTGCGGACACGGTGCCAGTCAATGGTATCCGCGATCTTCATCGCAGTTCCGTAGTCTCCGCGGCTGACCATCTTTTTGATCTGCTCGACTTTAATATTAAACTCGTATTTATCCATTTCTTTCGCATCTCCTGAAACCTGCGCAGCTGTCCTGCTGCCGGTTTTATAACTCCACCCGGCCTTCTAACGCCCGAAGAAGTGTCACTTCGTCAATATATTCCAGATCGCCGCCTACCGGAACGCCGCTGGCGATCCTCGTCACCTTAATTCCTGTCGGCTTGATCAGCTTGCTTATGTACATTGCGGTCGTCTCGCCCTCAAGACTTGAGTTTGTGGCGATAATGACTTCCTTTACTTCTTCTGTCTGAAGACGCATCATCAGCTCTTTTAATTTGATATCTCCCGGTCCGATTCCAAGCATCGGGGAGATCGCGCCGTGAAGCACATGGTACACCCCGTCGAATTTTCCCGTCTTCTCATATGCCGCCAGATCGCGCGGATTCTCCACGACCATGATCACGCTGTGGTCCCTGGTCTGGCTCCGGCAGATCGGGCAGAGTTCCTGATCCGTCAGGGTAAAGCACTCCTTACAGTAATGGACGTTGTGCTTCGCGTCGCGGATCGAGCTGGAGAGACGTTCTACCTGTTCCTCCGGCATGTTGATGATATGGAATGCCAGACGCTGGGCTGTCTTGTTTCCAATTCCAGGAAGTTTTGACAGCTCCTCGATCAATTTTGATATCTGACTGCTGTAGTAATCCATAATTAGAAGGAAAGTCCTCCAAGGTTTCCGAGACCGCCTGTGAGTTCAGACATTACTGCGCTGGACTCAGCTTCCATCTGGTGGAATGCCTCGTTTGTAGCGGCAACGATAAGGTCCTCAAGCATCTCAACATCGTCCGGATCTACCGCTTCCGGGGAAATCTTTACTGCGACAACTTCCTTTTTACCGGATACGGTAACGGATACGGCACCGCCGCCTGCTGTTGCTGTGTACTGCTTCTCCTCAAGCTCTTTTGTCTTCTCTTCCATCTGGCGCTGCATTCTCTGCGCCTGCTTCATAAGATTTGTCATATTGCCCGGCATACCGCCCGGGAAACCGCCACGTCTTGCCATGGTGTAATTCCTCCTAAATATCAATTATTTTCTATACGGCTGTTTTACAGCCAGGTTTCGCTCCCGTTGACCGGGAGTAACGGGTCCCTGTTTTCAGCTTTCGACCCGGATATTTTATTATTAATCGCAGCATGTTGCCGCGGCTAATCTTCAATTGTGATATCCATATGGATATTTTCTCTCAGCTCTTCATCGCTGATATAGCGTGTATCCATCCGTTCCCCGCTCTCCCGGACACGGGATTTAAAGTACAGGGATTTTCCGTATTTCTGCTCCACATACCGTTCCAGGTCCCCGAGGACGCTCGGACGGCTTCCGATGGCGAAATTCATCGGGTCGTTGAACACGATGCAGAGACAGCTGTCACCCGCCGGTTCCACCACGGTCTCCCGGAAACTCGGGCGGATGGACATGCCCATGTCGCGGACGATCTTGCCCCACTCGTTGCGGATCATGTTGAGATCTTCCAACTGGGCTTTCGGCAGGGATACGGTTCTCGGCTCATAATTCTGGCCGGAGGCCGGTGGATTCTGCATATTTGCCGGATTCTGCATAGGCTGGCCAATCGGCTCAGCACCATTTCCCGGCGTGCCGGCGCCGCTGTAGGCCGGCTGCGCGTACGCCTGAGGCGGGATCTGCGCGGTGGACATCATCGGATCACCGCCCATTCCGGCATTCTGTGCCGGAACATAGCCGCCTGCCGGCATCGCGGGGATTCCTTCCTCCACCATGCGCTCCAGCTTTTCCAGACGTTCCAGAATAGAATCCATGCTCTGTTCCATCTCCGGTTTCGTGAGTTTGATGAACGCGAGCTCGATCAGCACACGCTTCTGGTTCGCGAAGCGGATCTGGTTGGAAAGTTCTGAGAATACGCGGATATACCGCATCAGGGTGTTCTCATCTACAAGCGCTGCGTCTTCCCGCAGCTGTGCCAGATTATCTTCTGACATATCTAAAAGGTCTTCCGCGTCATCCGCCGTTTTTAACAGCAGCAGATTGCGGAGAAACCAGATAAAATCTACTACAAACTGGGAAAGTTCCCGGCCCTGGACTACCATCTCCTCGAGTTTCAGGATGCAGTCCTTCGTCCGGTTTTCCCGGATCGCGTGGAACAAGTCCCGGAATACGCTGTTGTCCACAGCGCCGAGGACATCTAAAACATGTTCATAGGTCAGTGTCTCACCGAAATGGAATGCCGCGCACTGGTCTAAGAGACTTAAGGCGTCTCGCATGGAGCCGTCTCCGGCTTTTGCCACATAGCGGAGGGCTTTTTCTTCCACCGGCATGTTCTCGGCTTCCGTCAGTTCCTTTAACCGGGCTGTGATCGTGTCCAGCGTGATTCGCCGGAAATCGTATCTCTGGCATCTGGAAAGTACCGTGATCGGGATCTTGTGGACCTCCGTTGTCGCGAGGATAAAGATCACATAGGACGGCGGTTCCTCCAGTGTCTTTAACAGGGCGTTGAACGCGCCTGTGGACAGCATGTGGACCTCATCGATAATGTATACACGATATTTTCCTTCCGTCGGCGGGTACTGGACCTGTTCCCGGATCTCACGGATGTTCTCGACACCGTTGTTGGACGCAGCATCGATCTCCACCACGTTTAAGGACGTTCCGGCCAGGATCTGCTTGCAGCTTGGACATTCCCCGCAGGGACTTCCGTCCACCGGGTGTTCGCAGTTCACCGCCCGGGCCAGGATCTTCGCCACCGTCGTTTTACCGGTTCCGCGGGTTCCACAGAAGAGATAGGCGTGGCCGACTCTGCCGGAACCTATCTGGTTCTGTAAGGTTTTTACGATATGGTCCTGACCTTTGACATCCGCAAAGACCTGGGGACGCCATTTTCTATATAATGCTTGATATGACATTCTCTATCAGTCTCCGAAACTGATTCCGATAAGTTTTGCCTCTTTTACAATGTCAGACTGCGGATCCACGTATTTTAACTTTCCGGCGGATTCTGCCAGCGGGATATCCGTGATCACATTGTTTTTCACTACGACTAACTTGCCGAACTCATTATTTTTGATCATGTCGGCGGCATGCGCGCCGATTCTTGTGGAGAGTACGCGGTCATAGGGGACCGGAGTGCCGCCGCGCTGCATATGGCCCGGAACCGTCACGCGGATCTCCTGGCCTGTCATCTCCTGAATTTTCGCGCCGATCTCATACGCAACGGACTGGTATTTTGTGGCGCGTTCTTCCAGATATTTCTTGTATTCTTTCTTGGAAAGGGCTGCCTGCTCTTTTGAGATCGCGCCCTCTGCCACCGCGAGGATCGAGAAGCGGCTGCCGTTCTTTGTGCGCTCTTTGATCTTCTTTACGACTTTGTTTAAATCGTACGGGATCTCCGGGATCAGGATGATATCTGCTCCGCCGGCGATTCCCGCGTGAAGAGTCAGCCAGCCGACTTTATGTCCCATGACTTCCACGATGAAGACGCGTCCATGGGAAGATGCCGTCGTGTGGATGCAGTCGATGGCGTTTGTGGCGATATCAACCGCGCTCTGGAATCCGAAGGTCATGTCTGTTCCCCAGAGGTCGTTATCGATAGTCTTCGGGAGACCGATTACGTTGAGTCCTTCCTGGCTTAAGAGGTTCGCCGTCTTCTGGCTTCCGTTTCCGCCGAGGACCACAAGGGCATCCAGTTTTAATTTATAGTAGGTGTGCTTCATAAGCTCCACCTTGTCGAGTCCGTTCTCGTCCGGTACACGCATCAGCTTAAACGGCTGTCTGGAGGTGCCGAGCATCGTTCCGCCTTTTGTGAGGACGCCTGAAAAATCTGACTGTTTCATCACCAGATAATTCGCGTACATCAGACCTTTATATCCGTCTTCAAATCCGATAATTTCCACTTCATCTTTGTAGATCTGGTACAGACCTTTTGCGACTCCGCGCATCGTTGCATTTAAAGCCTGGCAGTCGCCGCCGCTCGTAAGGAATCCAACTCTCTTCATCGTTTTGTCCTTTCTCCAATTTCTCGGTCTATCTTAGAATGCATGTATCCAAGATAAGATTATAATACAAAGAAAAGAGAGGGGCAAGGAAAAAATCTCACATCTCTCTTTCTCTTTTCTTACGGTAATATTATGGACGTTTCAAGTGAATCGGATTCGGAATCTCCGCATGGTTGTTCGCCGAGATCGTGTCACGCATCATTCCGTCAAGCTGGCGGAACTCGATGCTGGGGTCCATGTAGCGGACCCAGAGGCCGTAGCCGAACTCATTTTTCTTTTCCGAGTAGCTGATCGGCACTCCGGCGTAGTAATCTTTATACAGATTCGTATAAAAGTCGACCATGACTTCCCTTAATTCTTTTGGCACATCCTCTAACTTCCGGGATATCTGGTTTGCAAGGACTGTCTGGAGATAATTCTCTGTGTAGGATGAGAAATCGAGAAGGTTCTCATCTGTCTCCCCATTTGCAGCCGCCCAGCTTGAGACATCCACGGTCTTTGCCAGATAATCGATGCTGCCGTCCGTGTTTAAGGCCACAGTTCCGTACTGGCACGGCGGCAGGATCAGGGAATTACTGACGATCTCCCAGATTCCGTATGTATCTGAATCCATTCCCGGCTCTGTCAGATGTTTCATGACTTTCTGGGTGTGGAGATGACCGCTGAAGTACACCGGTGTCAGGTAGCGCTCGAAGAGTTCCAGGACTTCGTCACAGTTCTCGATCACGCATTCTTCCACGTAGACACGGCTCAGGCGCTGGAGGTTGTGGTGGCCCACCGGAATCACGGTGATTCCCTCGGCGTATGCCTCTTTCAGGCATTCTTCCATCCATTCAAGCGTTTCCTCTTTGATCTCGCCGTAGACCTCATTCTCCGGCTCGCAGACTGTCGTATCAAGCATCATGAGCCAGGTCGTATCATTTAATTCTACAAGATAACTCAGGGAATCCGGCGCCTCGCTCTTCGCCTCATTGTAGCCAAAATCCGCGTAGATCTCCCGGAATTCCTCCGATGTCACGCTCTCCACATCGGTTCTCTGGTCCCCAAAGTATTCTCCTGCATTCGGCTTATTGATATCATGGTTTCCAGGAATGACATAGACCGGAACTCCCGCCTCCTCAATTTCCCGGAGCTTTTCGGCAAATTCCAGATGATTTACCTTTTCGCCGTTTAAGCTCAGGTCGCCGCTTAAGATCAGCGCGTCCGGATGCGCCGCAAGCACTTCTGACTTAAAAGCCTGCCATAACTGGGGCTGATAGCGGATCACCTTTCCATCACTGCTGTTTACAAGGCGGTCAAAGGCCGCGCCGTAGTCGGTCGTTGATGGTGACATATAGTGCGTGTCAGACGCGAAGATCAGGTGTGTCTCCACTTTTTCTCGGTCTACCGGCTCGCCAGGACCTTCCGGCTCTTCTTCTGTCGGTTCCTCGGTTTCTGTCTCCGTCTCAGTTTCTGTCTCCGTTTCCGTGGGAGTTTCCGTTTCTGTCTCCGTTACCGACGGTTCCGTCTCTTCTGTGGCACTTTCTTTCGTCTGGTCCGGGGCGTGATCCCGCACTGCGGGCAGGATAAAGATCACTCCAGCCAATAAAAAAAGAAGCGCCAGCAATAATAGAAATTTCTTTCTCATTGGCTGTCACCTCTTAAACTTTCCTTTTTTGTCCGCACGCTCTGCTTTGAATACGTCTCATGAACGTTACCCTGGCAGCCAGCTCGGTCCCGGCTCCCTCGCGGCACATGGAAGGTTCTCCTTAATGCTGCTGCATTCCTGCCCTGACATGGTTCAGAGAGTCCCATTGCGCGAGACCAAAACGTCAGCGCCGCTTACCCGGGGCAGCTTCACAAGGAAGTACCCGAGGCAGAACATCACCCCTGCTGTAGCGGATTGCAGGTACAGGGCACCGCTATCTCCCCGGCTGTGCGGACCAGTTAAGTATACATGGACGGGGGCGTTTTGTCAAGTTGGGAAAAACTTGTCGGCAGCACGTTATAAGCATGATACCAACAAGTTTTCATGTGGTCTGAATATTTAGGAAAGCTCTGAATAGGACTCTCATTTTTATAAAATTTTCTGATCAGTTCCTGGTTTTAAATTGTGTATATTAAATATAAAGTATCTATTTTTATACCAGTTTACAACTTTATAAATGGTAGACTTGCTGACGAATGAGCTGTTTTAAAGCCTTTGTCATAGCATTTGATTTTATATGTGTTTCGATATTTTTCACGAAAGTGGCAAAAAATATCTGTTTGCGAATGCCCTGACTTAATTCAAAACGAAACTCCTGTACACTTTTTGTGCGGTATTCAGAAAAACATTCATTCTGATAGGGGAGAACCTTCATGGCACAGTAACTGATATTGATCAGATTGACCAGCATTTCGATTCCTTTACAGCTTCGAACCATATAGTTGCAAAAAGACCAGAACGTTTTCTGTTCATAGTAGCTTGTTTCAATATTCCAGCGAAATGAGTACAAAAGCAACGGAATGTATTTCATCCGGTCACTTCCAGTCTGATTAAGTGGTTCCTTTTCCTGCCAGGCACAGAAAATCTGCAGTTCTTCCGGGAACACTGTACTGAAAAACAGTCGCTTTGTACCATGTTCTTTTTCAGTGGCAGTGACATAGGCAAGGATTTCCCTGTCGCCGAAAATTTTAGTAAGAACACGGCGGACACCGGTATAATAATCACCGATCTTTTCGTTGGAAAACGTAAAATCTGTCTCAACAGAAAGACGTTTTCCATGTTTGGCAGGACGTCCCCGCCGACCGGTACGTGCAGGTGTAAGATCATACATGACAGAATCAATCCTTGCATTACCGATCAGATCCAGATTTGGATATTCATCAACGATAGATACCAGTTTTTGTTTTGTATACCAGCTGTCACAAAGGATGATGACCTGTTTCCTGCTGTGAAATTCAGGCATAACCTGCCGGATCATGGATGCTGCCAGTTCCAGTTTGGATTCTTTTTTCTGCCACATACGATACCCAAGAGGAACGGATAGATAAGATACCTTATCCCTATTCCAGACGGGCACGCAGAGCATGATACTCACAAAGCAATGTCCATTCAGATAGTTGGAACCATTGTGTGCGGCATGGTCAAACAGTTTTGAAATATTTTCAAATTTTGTACCAAATTTAGATACCATCGTATCATCGATACATAGAAATACCGGCTGTGTCTGCAATGAATCGGGGCTCAGCCTTAAAGCAATCCGCGCAGTAGTATTCATAAATCTGGAATAGTCAACCTTTGCATAGGAACATGCATAATAAAATACATTCAGTGATTTTTCTGTTATTCCGGATAAAAAATGCTGATACAGAAACCGGATGGAATGTGCAGATTCCAATGTCAGTATGGATAGTATCAACAGAAACAGAGTATCTGCTGTCGGAACAGAAAAAGTCTCAAAATAAATCAAAAAATAATTATAAAGTCTACCAATCAGTGTTTTTTCGTTGTATAATGCTTTTGTCGTACAGGGTCACTTTCCTTTGTAATGTTTTAGTCAAACTCATTATACATCAGAAAGCCCTGTACGATATTTTTTATGAAAAAGTTGTAAAGTGGTGTATTTTTAATGAAACAGTTCTATCTTTGTAATCGGGAATGTCTGGTTCTCCAGCGGCGCGTGCCAGATTCCGTACCAGACGTCTTCCAGGTTGTCACCATCCGCCGCCAGGAAGCCGTATACTTCGCTGTCATACTCCGGGATCGCCACTGGAC
>CAVIYT010000214.1:0-12326 GCA_963646925.1 Paludibacteraceae bacterium | reverse complement strand
CGGCTTTGATAGAACCCGAAAGTTCCGAAAAGCGAGTGGTCAGTTTGTCTGTGAGAGCAACCAAATCCTCATAACTGCCCACGCCTTTTTCTTTCAGAAGGCAGACTGTCCTGGCAGCTTCTTTTCGATTGTATTTCTTTGCCCAGCGCTCATACCCAACCGTTTTTCCCTCTGCCATCTTAGTTTGAATATCAATAAGAAGATGGAACTGCTTCTGTTCAGGAGTATGACTGAAACCGCCTTTAGACTTATGCAGACTTTTCCCGGAGATAACAGCTTGAATTTCCTCTTTGCTATATCCTTCACCCAGGGAACGCAGCCGCATGAAACGCTTCTGATTCTTGCCCTTGAACGTAGGTTGCTTTCCATCTTTGAACTCAAATCCCATGTCAGTCAGAGCCTGAACAAAGCCATCAAAGCTCTTTGGCTTCTGCTTCAGCACCTCATCAATCGTATCACATAATTCATCACGCTGGGTACGCTTCTTGGGATAAACAGTTCTTTTCTGGCGCTCCCGATACGGCTTCGGTGTAATAATGGACAGCCCGTGTTCCAGGCAAACCATATCGCTGAGTCTTTGCACCGCCAGACCGGAAAGAAAGAAGTTTTTGAATTTCCGTGTAGCATCCAGCGAGGTGGAATTATAAATGATATGGTTGTGAATGTGAGATTTGTCGATATGGGTCGCAACGATGAAAGCGTGTTTTCCCTTTGTCCATCGCATCGCTGTTTCATAGCCGACCTGGTTCGCTTCTTCCGGGGTGATTTCTCCCGGCTTAAAGGACTGGCGTATCTGGTATGCGATAATGTTGTTCTTCTGCTGTCTGCCGGTAATATGCTGATACTGCCGTTTGGAAAGCAGAAATTCCTCGTCTGCTGTCTTTGGATCACACTCATAAGAACTGATAAATTCGCCATCATTGGTTTTTGCGGCATTTTGTGAGTAGTCGGTTCTGTCTGCCAAACATTGAGCGACCGTCTTTCCCTTATTCACATGGAGTGCAATCAATCTTGTTGCTGCCATTCCCATCACTTCCTTCCCAAAAAGAAAAAGCCACCCGAAGGTGACTTTCCTCTAATAATTTCTCACGACCTGATAAATGCTCCCAAACTTTCTACTATATTCTCGACTTTCATAACAGCCCAGACGAGCAAGAACACCGCTGCTATTGTCGCAATTCCAAGAACCACAAGGATAAGCAGGGACTGCCACAAAGCCTTTACAATGCAGTAAATCGCAGAGCCGCCAATAACCAAAAGCAGTATGCCAATCACATAGGACACAACATTTGTAAGCAGATTTCCAAGAACGCAAATCACTTTTACAACGAACAGCACCGGCAGTGCCAATATCTTCAATACCAGCTTCATAGGCTCAACCCCTTTCTTCTAACTATATTTTACAAGGATATTTGCCATAACGCAACAATGTCAACCCTTATGTAAAAGCCGCAACCACAGCTGCGACTTCCCGACAAGTTGTCGGATTACTGGATTGAGGACAGGCGAACAAGAACTTCTCTCATATCCGTCCAGATTTCCTCCAGCCGTTTTTGCAAATCCTCGATGTCGGCATGGTAGATGCTGCCTGTTTCGTTCGCTCGTTTGGCGTACTGGTTCAGGTTGTTGGAGCAGATTCGCAGGAGCGAAACCAGTGCTTTCACATCCTGCAAATCCAGTCTGATGCAGTACCCGTCCAGAGCCATTTTCCGCAGATAGGCTCCCATGCTGCGGATGCCAAGCTCGTCCATCTTCTCATGGATTCGCTCGACCTCCTCCTTGGATGCAAGGAAATGAACATTCTGATCTCGCTTTGCCATTACAACACCTCCTACGGGTTTCAGAGTATTTTGCAGGCGGGATATGTTCCGCCTTGGATTTTAGATCAGCCAACACAGAAGGACGCTCTGACTCGCTTCTTTCATCACGTTTTTCCGCAGAGTCCTCCATATTCAGGGCTGCATCCAGTTCTGCCAGTCGCTGCCTTTTTGCTGTCAGTTCTGCTTCCTGCGGAAACGGTTTTCCAACCTCCGCCTTGGCTGCTTCCTGCTGATTGTAGAGGTTATTCAGCTGTTCATTGGCTCGTTCTAAGCGCTCAGGGATGCCTGCAAGGGCATTGTCCAGTCGGGTGATATTTCCTCGTGCATCCGTGCCAAGGGCTACTCTGTGGCTCACAGCGCCCTTCAGGGTCACATCGAACTCGTTCCGGAAGCTGTCAAACGAAAGTTCCATCTGAAAACCACGGTAACTGCCAAGCGGAACCGGATCGGCGCTTTTTGTGTCCTTACAAGCCGCAAGGAGGATTTCACCGGCATCTGCCTTTTCGGTGTAGGCTTTGCCCCTGATTTCCATGCCGCAAAAGCCTTCGGCAATCTGCGGGTGTGCTTCCACGGTTTTAATATCAGCTTCAAAGCCATGAATATAGCTTGTCTGCTTTTCAATCTCAGCCGGGAAGTATTTCAAGAGCTTATCTTCCATGCGGTACTGCTGGCTCTGGTGGTCGGCTTTCAGCACCTTCAGCCTTGCTACATCAATGTCCAAGTCCATCTTTTCCTTGATAAGCGGATTGCCGGCACACAACGCCTTGATCTCCGCATAGGACAGCGCCTGCTCATCCACATCGTCACAGGAGCGAACCGGCGATTTGGAGGTCATAATCTGAGAAATAAACTTCTGCTTGTTTTCCAAGGTCTGATACAGGTAAGCATCGAAGGTTCCCTCGGTCACATACTGGTACACCTGAACCTCTTTGTTCCGGTTGCCCTGACGGATGATACGACCGTTTCTCTGGGTCATATCAGACGGACGCCAGCCCACATCCAGATGGTGAACTGCCACCAGTTTGTCCTGGACGTTGGTTCCTGCGCCCATCTTTTGCGTACTTCCAAGCAACACTCGCACTTGTCCGGTACGAACCTTGGCAAATAGGTCTTTTTTCTTTGCCTCGGTATCTGCATCATGGATAAAGGCAACTTCTTCCGCAGGCACACCGTTTGCAATCAGCTTGGTTTTGACATCATCATAGACATTGAAGGTTCTATCATTTTTTGGCGTGCTGAGGTCACAGAACACCAACTGGGTCAATTTGTCAGCCTGACCGTCCTGCCAGATACGCAGGATATTTCCCACGCAGGCATTGAGCTTGCTGTCAGGGTCATCGGGTAGCAGAGGGTTCATCAGCCGCTGATCCAGTCCCAATTTTCGCCCGTCGCTGGTAATCTTGAGCATATTATCTACGGACGGGTCAACGATACCGGCATGAACATCCGCCGCTCTTTCTGAAAGAGAAGCCACCATATCCTTCTGATACTCAGAGGGTTGAACCACAACCGTTTCAAACTTTGCTTCGGGAACAGGGAGATGCAACTGGTCAGAGGTTTTGATGTCGGCAACTTCCTTGAACATATTCATCAGTTCAGGCAGGTTGAAGAACTTCGCAAATCGGGTTCTGGCACGATAGCCGGTTCCTTCCGGTGCAAGCTCAATCGCAGTTGTCGTTTCTCCGAAGGTCGATGCCCAGGAATCAAAATGGGTCAGGTTCTTTTGCTGGAGCGTACTGTACTGGAGATAGCGCATAACCGTATAAAGCTCGGTCATCGAGTTACTTACGGGAGTGCCGGTTGCAAAGATCACGCCACGCCCGCCGGTCAACTCATCCATATAGCGGCACTTCATAAACATATCCGAAGATTTCTGGGCTTCAGAGGTGGACAGACCTGCCACATTTCGCATTTTTGTGTAGAGGAACAAATTCTTGAACGCATGGCTTTCGTCCACAAACAGCCGGTCTACACCCAACTGCTCAAAGGTAATAACATCATCCTTCTTGTCTACGGCAAGGAGCTTATCCAGTCTGGCTTCCAGTGATTTTCGTGTTTTCTCCATCTGCTTGATCGTGAAGTTTTCGCCACGCTGCCATTTCAGCTCCGCAATCGCACCCTCGATCTCATCAATCTGCTCTCGAAGCTGCCGTTCCTGTCGTTCGGCAGAAAGCGGGATTTTTTCAAACTGGCTGTGACCGATGATAACCGCATCATAGTCACCCGTTGCGATACGGGCGCAGAACTTCTTACGGTTTGCTGTTTCAAAATCCTTCTTGGTGGCAACAAGGAGCTTGGCACTCGGATAGAGGTGCAGGAACTCATTTGCCCACTGTAAGGTCAGGTGATTCGGCACAACGAACAGGGATTTCTGGCTCAGTCCAAGCCGCTTACTCTCCATAGCCGATGCAGCCATCTCGAAGGTCTTGCCCGCACCAACTTCGTGTGCAAGCAGCGTATTTCCTCCGTACAGCACATGAGCGATAGCATTTCTCTGGTGTTCACGGAGGGTAATATCCGGGTTCATGCCGCCGAAACGGATATGAGAGCCATCATACTCACGAGGTCTGGTAGAGTTGAAAAGTTCATTGTACTTGGTGGAAAGGGTTTCTCGTCTGTGCGGATCTCTCCAAATCCAATCTCGGAACGCATCCTTGATTGCCTGCTGTTTCTGCTGTGCCAGGGTAGTTTCTTTTTTATTGAGGACACGCTTCTGCTTACCATCTGCATCTTCAATCGTATCATAGATACGAATATCTTTCAGATTCAGCGTTTCCTCCAGAATCCGATATGCGTTGGCTCGCTCTGTACCGTAGGTGACATACGCCGCCACATCGTTGTAGTTGGGAGAACTCTTACCGTTGATGCGCCACTCTGCGGTCAGCTCGGAGAACTTGACCTCAATGGAGCGGCGCAGGTAATACGGCGTTTCAAAGGTTTCCTCCATGAACTGCTGAATATAATCGGCATCAATCCATGTTGCACCCAAACGCACATCAATCTCGGACGCATCCAAGTCCTTCGGCTGTGCTTTCTGCAAGGCTTCCACATTGATGCGGAAGGAAGAATCCCTGTCTGCCGCCATCTGTGCGACACGCAGCTTGCTTCTTACATCACCGGAAAGGTAATCATCGGCAGTCTGCCATCCAACTTCCACAGCATCAGGAGCCATCGGGTCTTTGAAGATTACCCCTCGAAGCTCTGCCTGAATCGCATCGTATTCTCCGGGTGTTCCAAGCAGCTGTGCCATAAACGGCAGATCCACCTTGCCACGCTCACCGATGGAGATTGCCAGAGCTTCGGACGGCGTATCCACGCTCGTCACTCTGCGTTCCGGCTTGATGGTTCTCTTGGTGAACATATCCGCCTTGCTTTTCAGATTGCCGTCCTCATCCACATTTTCCAGAGAACACAGGAGATAGTAGGAGGAATCGTCAGCAAAAGCCTGACCGTTGGCTCGATTATTGATAAGCCCGTTCTTTGCGGCAAACGCATCGTAGGCATCATTCAGTTCTACCTGCTTTTGAGTAATCATTTCATCCGGGTAATCCTCAAGCTGATATTCGATCAGCTCGTTGACGATACCACGGAGTTCCACCATGCCCATCACACGGTCTTTTGCTTTCTCGTTCAGGTCTACACGGCGCATCAGGGAGTTTTCACGGAAGTACACATTGCCATCCACCACGGTATAAGAGAAATTCTTTACATCCGGGGTTGCAGGAATGGTTTCGATTCCCTTACCCTTGTCAGCTTCGGGAAGCTCCACAGCCTGATAGGTTCCTTGGATGTGGGAAACCGCTTCTTTCAGAAGTTCGGACAGTTCCATGCCCTCAATCGGACGCACCGCAATATCCATGCCGTAGGCGGTACTTTCTTCTACCATATCGCCCAGAACCATTTCAGGATGAGCGACAAAGTAGCTGTTCATGGTGTGTCCTTCTTCGGTGCGGTCAAGGTTTACCCATTCCGGAACGATGTCAATCGGATGGTCACGCTTTTGCAGGAACAGGATGTCGGACACGACTTCCGTGCCTGCGTTTTTCTTAAAGGCGTCGTTTGGCAGACGAATTGCACCAAGCAGTTCCGCCCTCTGCGCCATATATCGCCTTGCGTCAGAGTTCTTGGAATCCATGGTGTAACGGCTTGTCACAAAAGCGACCACACCACCGGGACGAACCTGATCCAAAGCCTTGGCAAAGAAATAGTTGTGAATGGAGAATCCCAGCTTGTCATAAGGTTTATCGGACACTTTGTAGTTGCCGAAAGGGACATTGCCCACAGCCAGATCGTAGAAGTCTCTGCGGTCTGTCGTTTCAAAGCCAGCCACCTTGATTTCTGCATTGGGATAGAGCTTCTGAGCAATTCTGCCGGTGATGGAATCCAGTTCCACGCCATACAAGCGGCTACTCTGCATTTCAGGCGGGAGCATACCAAAAAAGTTGCCGACACCCATAGCAGGCTCCAGAATATTTCCCGTTTCAAAGCCCATCTGTCCGACTGTATCGTAGATGGAGCGAATGACCGTAGGACTGGTGTAATGTGCGTTCAGGGTGGAAGCTCTTGCCGCAGCATATTCATCCTCGGAAAGCAGGTTTTTCAGTGTCTGATACTCCTGCGCCCAATTTCCCTTGTCCGGGTCAAAGGCATCTGCCAGACCGCCCCAACCGACATAATTCGACAAAATCTCCTGTTCTTCGGAAATAGCGTTCCTGTTCTCGCTTTCCAGTTTGAACAGGGTTTCAATGGCTGCGATGTTTCTTGCAAATTTCTGCTTCGGTCCACCTTCCCCGATGTTGTCATCTGTGATGTGGAAGTTCACCGCAGGAACGGGAGGAATTTCTCTGGTGGTGATGGACTGTTCAAGCTGAGCGATAATGTCCATAACTTCGGCATTCTGCCATCCGTCCACCTTGGCATAGTCCTGAATGATAGTATCCCTGCCATCCACGCACTGTACGAAGTCCAGACTACCCGGCAGATCTCTGGTATTCATTGCACCCAGGGCTTTTCTCTGCGTGTCAGGAAGTGCATAGTAGGCTCGCAGGGCATCATCAAAAGAACTGTATTCCTTGATGTCCAGCGCACCTCGCTTCTGAATGTCCTCGGCAACATAGAAATGGTCGATGAAGTGTTCCGGCTCCTGCTGTTCGGGTTCAGCACTGGCTCTGACCTGTGCGTGTGCCTTTTCGTCAGGGTAGTCCCCATAGATACGGATGCACTTATGCTCCTGCTGATCGTAAACGGCAGCACCATCGTACTTGAATCCGTCATCCTCCATGGTTCCGTCCACATAGCCCTGGGCAGCTTTTTCCGCTTCCTCCAAAGTGTAGTAGTCCAGCTTATCATCGAAGCCGTTTTCAAAGTGATGGTAGGCGGCAACCAGATAACGGGGAGCCATGCGCTCCTCGTAGCTGTTAATCATCTCAGGTGTCAGCCATTCCGGTTTGTCGGGAATCATTTCATACAGCTCACGCATCTTGGCAATCTGTGCATGGCGGTTGCCTGCCCACAGATGCTTTTCACTGTGCTGTCCTGCACCAAGGAAGTATTCGCAATCCATACGCAGACGGTCTAACAGCTGATACTCAGGGGTGTAGTCCCTCGGTTCGGTTTCGCCCAGAAATTCTTCTGTAACGGGCTTTTCTTCGGTTTGAGCATCAACCCTTACCGCATGGTTTCTCTCGTCCTGAGAGAGCATTTTTTCAAAATTCTCACGATTCTCAGCACGGAAGATCGGATAGGCAAGGGAAGGGTCAAGCAGCTGAACCTCTCTGTCCGTAATCTGCTCCACAAGGAAAGCCGTATCGTCCAGATATACCGTATCACCGACCTGATAGTTCCATTCCGGTTCCTCGGAAGCAGATGCTTCGAGAACTTCGGTTGACTCTGCCACAGGCGCTTCTGGCTGAACCGACTCCATCGCAGCTACGGACTGACGAACTTCCTCCAAATAGTCATTGGCAAGCCATTCGTCCGTGAAGTATTCCGTAACGCCTTCCGGGTCTACATAGTAGTCATCAGTCTGATTATCCCAGATTGCATACTCGCCATCCTCGGTATCAATCACTGCGAAACGGTCATAAACATCTTCCAACGGATCAGTTTTAGCTTCTTCGATAGCCTGTCGTTCCGCTTCTTCCTCCGGGCTGAGGTAGCGTCCCTTTCGCATCAGACCGTCGATTCTCTGCACCACCTGCGCCCAGGACATCTGCAATTTATCGCAGCCGCTCTTGGTGTACGCAACACCCTTGGCATCGTGATCCTGACCGCTGTGCGTTGCGCCGGAGCAGGCATGGGAATGACCACCGGTTCCGTATTCATGCTTTAAGAAATCCATCTTTTCTTTGGCAGAATGATTCTCCTGCCAGTAGTTATAAATACGGGATTTGCCACCGGAAAAGCCACTTCCACGGGTCAAGTCTGCATTGACTTCATCATCCGTAATGAACTGGCGGACAAGGGGCATCTGCATCATATCGGTCTGATACTCACGCAAAGGCAGATTCAGCTCATACAGCTGTTTCTCGATGAGATTCAGCTTGTGATAGTGAAAACGAAGCAGATCGGGATTTTCCGCAAGGGCTTTTCTAAATTCCGAATACTGCTGCACCAAGGTTGCGTGGAAACGAGGGTCATCCAACTTTTCAGCCAAGTCTGCGGTTTCATCAGGAAACCCACGAAACGGTTCCTGATGGAGAATTGCCAGATAGCTGCCGGTACGGGCTTCTTCACTCAAATCGTGATAAAGATGCCACAGGGATTCAGCCAGCTTCTGACGCTCATATCCGGGAGCTTCTACCAGTTCCACATTGGTTGCGAACCGACCATTTTCAAGCAGTTTTCCAATGCGCTCGGCAACCGTTTCCCAAGAAACGATCTGCGCTCTGGGGCTGTCAATGGCAGAGGAACCTTTGGCAAGGTGGATACCGTCCTCGGCATACCACGCACAGATATTCCCGCTATCTTCTTTCAGACCATAGCCGCCGTGATAGACCTGCTTTAAGGTCTGAACGATTTCTTCCAACGGCTTCTGCTTCATATATTCCAGCGCTACGACTTTTCGGCTTTCATCGGTATTGCTGCCAAGCAGAAGGAAGTGGTCGATTTCTTCCTGGGCAAAAGAAAAAGCAGAGGGCGTAAAGCTCTCTGCTCGGTCGATAAAACTGATTTGCTCATTTTCGGAGAGGAAAAGGTTCAGACTCAGCTGTTGATAAGCTCCGTCATCACGACTTCCTCCGCCTGTGCTTTCAGGCTGTTCATGTGCTGCACCCACGCCATCTGCTGCGTTTCCTTGTCCGGTGCGGGGCTGTCCTTCAGGTACTGCTCCATCAGAAATTCCACTCTGGCTTTCGCCGTTTCCTCGATCTCCCACAGGTGCGGGAACAGGCTCTCCGTCAGAATCATGTCGTTCAGGAGCATCGGATTGTTCTGCTCCAAAAATGCTCGACGCATCCTGCCGTACTTGCCCAGAGGTTTCTCTCCCTCGTTCTCCAACTGAAGGTTCGGAATCTGATAATCTCCGGCCTGTCTGTAAGTCATCTCGCTCATAATCTGCACTCCTTTCAGTAGCTCTGATCTGCTCATGTTCTCCAATCGCTTTTTCGATTTCCTGAAACATCCTTGTGCTGATGGCATTCACCGCAGTACCAAGGGCATTTACCGTCTGTCTGGTGTTAAAATCAAACACCTTCTGGAAATCCTCATGCTCGAAGTAGTTGTCGGGACTTTCAACGAACCGACAATACATCGTGTAGGATACGCTGTTTGCCACCGCATTTTTGAAAGCTACTTCGATGTTGAGTTCATCATACTCCTCAAGGAAGCTGTTGGCAACGATGTCGAGGATCTGCTTTTTGTAATCGTCCCAATACTCAGCCGCCAGTGCAGATGCAATATCTTCAAGCTGTGCTTCCAGCACCCCGTCAGCGGCAACACCGAAGGTGCGCTCCATCGCTTCCATGACATAGGAGCGGTTTTCAGGCGTCACCTCCCACGGTTTCAGTTCCGGGGAAGAACGGCGAACGCCGGTATCCGCCACATCAAACACATAGCGTAGATACGGTTTATCCCTGTTCATCACAAACAGGGCAATGCCGGTAGAGCCACGCTTTACATATCTGCGGTAATTTTCAGCGTTCCAGTCCTCATAGGGCTTGCAAAAGGTCGCATTGGGGCGCTGAGCATAGATCATCACCTGTTCCGGATAGGTGAACTCATAGTTGCGGGACATCGTTCTCAAAAACGAAGTCCAGTTATCTGTGTTCGAGGTGATTTTCCCAATCGTTTCTTTTGCTAACCCGGAATAAAATCGCTCTTTTGCGTTCATTGTATCCCTCCAATCCTATCAATCCGGATAAAGGTTCAGCTTCTCAAAGGCGGCATCGTCCATGGCTGAAACTTTACGGAGAACCGAGTCTGCCAAAGCAAAAAGCTCTGACTCGTCCTCCGAAAGCTGTTCCTTCATCAGTGTCAGTGCTTCACACAGCCCTGACCTTGTGCCAGGGCTGTAAAGCATCATCATGTTCCGCTCATCTTGTGTGAAATCCATCATTCAATCTCCCTTTCCGGGTGGCTCTTGGGAGGTTTATGGGAAACATCCGGCACGGACTTTTCCTTTAACTGCTCCAACACCGAAGGGCGTTCCTCTAATCCGGGCGCTTTTCCGTTGTTGATGATGCCGTCAATCATCCCATAATCATCTTCCATTGCCATCTCTGCGTTTTTCAGGTAGTTTTCGGACTTCATAAAGTTTTCCAGCTTCTGAAACCCGACAGAATCTACATAGTGAAAGGATACCTCACCGGCTACCTTTAAGGCTACGATGTCGCTGACCGACATACTGTGACCACGGAAATCATTCGGGTGGTCAATATTGAACTTCACATACAGATCTTCCAGCTGACGATCCACATCCTCGGACATAGAAATGGAGCCATGATAGACCACCTCGTAACGGTCAATCTCAGGCTCCATTTCTTTCTTTTGAAGGTAGCTGTAATTTGCAAACATGAGCGGGATGTTATCGTCTACATCTTCCCGCAGCTGAAGAATCGCATAGGAATCCGTGGGGCTTTCCAGAAAAGCAACCATTCTGTCATCCTGAGTGTTATTTCCGTGAACATCATCCCATTTTTCGTTTTTCATATCAGTGTCCTCCTTATCGTTCAGGTTCTTTGCGTTTGGGAGTGGGACTGGAAGGCGCAACTTTTTCTGCGGCCTGTGCCAGTTTCTCCATGACCGACTCACGCTTCGGAGAGTCAATCTTATCCAGCTGACTTTTCAGCACTTTGGCAACCTCAACCGCAGTTTCCTCACGGGCTTCTTCAATAGCTGTATTCAGGAACTCACGATACGGAGCCGTATTACCAGCGGCAAGATCCGCCTTGATTTCCTGGATATGCGCCTGCACATCATCGACCTGATCCATATATTCATAGGGGTCGAAGTTTTCTGCAAAACGGTCGAGCTTAAAAGCAAGCTCTGCGATAGGGTCATTAACCACCACCGCCTGTCTGCCGACTTCAAAAACCTGCTCCATGACATCCTCATAGAACATCGCCCGCAGCTCCCGGCGCTCCAGTCCAAAGGATTCCAGAATATCCTGGCGGACTTCGATCATGGACAGTTCAGGGTTATCGACCTGACCGCCATCAATCTCGTTGTAGTTTTCATCTAACAGGGTGTAGTCGTAACCATCTTCGCAGGTCTGTACCGCAAGGATTCTGCCCCTTCCAACTTTCCATGCGGCTTCATCGCCCATAATCTCAGGCTCCGGCATATAGCTTGCGCCGTTGCGCTCCATAATCTCTGCAAACTGGCAGATATGAAGCACATTATATCCGATCTGCGTATGGTACTCGTCAATGAAGGTGCAGGGCTTCACAACCGTTTCGTCTGGGTAGTGAATCTGCACACAGCTGCCATCGGAAATATGAAACAAATCCTTATAATGGCTGTCGATAAATCGGATTTCCTTACCATCCGGGTTGTACTCATTCGTCATTTGCTTTTTCCTCCATTATCAAATTCCATGCTGAACTTTGTCCTGCCATCCTCTGATACCTCCATAAAAACGGTGGCATCAAAGGTGTTGCCTGTCCTTTCGGACTTGCAATTCTTGAGCTTTACCTTGCCGGAACCGAGCAGTTTCTGCGCAGTGGCAGAAGTCATGCTCTTGCCGATACTCGCAAAGTAGCGATTGTTTTTCCAAAGGGCAAACTTGCAGCTTCTGTTAGAACAGAAGTATCCCTTGGACTTGTCCTCCACAGCACTGCCACAGAGAGGGCATTTGCCGATAGAATTGACTTCTTTCGACATCAGTACCTCGGAATCACGGATCACTTCATAGTTCTGAATCAGACCGGCAATCACATCTTTGATCTCGTCCATAAAATCCTCGCTGGCATATTCGCCTTTCTCAATGAGCAACAATTTTTCTTCCCAATCCGCCGTCATGGAGGGGGACTGAATCTGTTCTGGCATGACCGTTACCAAAGCCGTACC
>CAVIYT010000213.1:0-13032 GCA_963646925.1 Paludibacteraceae bacterium | reverse complement strand
TTTAAATAAATAATAGTAACTGTTATCGTTATTATATTCTAATTGACACCGAATGTCAATAGAATTTTTAATTTTTTAGATTTTCTTTTTTCAGGCAGTCCTCACATTCGCCGTAAAAGAAAACAGTGTGAGAATCAACGCGTCCCGGGAACGGGGCGGTGAGAAGATCCGAAGTGTCACGGACCAGATCCAGAGGCATATCGATGATCGCCCCGCAGGTCTTGCACACAAAGTGATAATGCGGATCTGTGTTGTAATCGAAATGTTCCGATCCGTCTCCGCTGGAAAAACGCTGGATCTCGCCCATATCCGCCAGAAGATTTAGGTTGCGGTATACAGTTCCCAGGCTGATCTTCGGGTATTCTTTGCTGATCGTCACATAGACGGCGTCCGCGGTGGGATGATCCTTGCGGTTTTTCAGGCACTCCCGGATAGATTCGCGCTGGCGGCTGAATTTTAATGCTTTCATGGTGAACCTCCTTTCTGGATTCTTGAAAATCAAATAGACAATAATAATGATAATTGTTACTGATATAATATCACCATGAATCCGCTATGTCAAGTTTCAAACAAAAAATTGTTAAAAATTTTTCCGCCGGGCGGAAGACAGAATCCGTAGTCTGAAAGTGAAAATGTCGTGCCAACACCGATGGGCCGAAGAAATTTTCTTGAAAACACATAGATAAGTGTATATACTGTTCTTATAATTGAAGACAGCCAGAAAACTGTCCCCCAGCACAGCCAGTACTCCCGGCGCGACACGGGAACCCAAACGGCAGCAGGATAGAAATTTCCGCGCGATTTGTCCTCAAACCCCACGAAACGGAGGTATTTCCATGTATAACAGACACATCCGCCACCTTGTGACAGAGCTTGGAAACCGTCTGTCAGATAAAGAATTTTTAAAAAAGATCGGTCTCAGCCGCCGCAGCATGCAGCAGCTTTTTAGTAAAGACCGCTGGGAAGTGATCTTCGAGAAAGCATTCCCGGTGACACGACGCTTTTCCTGCGCGGAGATCCTTGAATTCTGCCGCGAAGATATGGAAAAGCTTGCAAATGAACCGGAAGAGGGATGGCTCTCCTTCACCTACAAATATTCGACCCACATTCTGTACCCCGATGAGGATTTCTCCGCGTCCGCGGCGCCCTATGCCCCGGCAGCGCTCTATTTCTTAAATGTTCTCCAGTATTTCTTTGACGAAGAACGGAAAGTCATGCCGTTCGATCCATATGATGATTTCCGCTTTTTAACTGAAGAAGAATATGCAGGTTTCGAGCGCGCCGGTGAGTACGCCCACTTTATCCGAGAGTTCCGGGACCAGTATGTATATGAAATGATGCGCTTAAACCGCGAGGCGACCCCGTTCGAGACACTGGGACATATCGCCGGCGTCCACTACGTTGCGATGGTGGTAGCCCAGGGGCTTTACGAGGCGGGCGTGCCCATCGACCTGGCGCTGGCATCCGGAGCGGCGGCGGGACATGACCTCGGAAAATTCGGCTGTAAGCCCAACGAGCGGGTTCCGTACCTTCATTATTACTACACGAACCAGTGGTTCACCGCCTGCCATATGGAAGGAATCGGTCACATCGCCGCGAACCACTCTACCTGGGACCTGGAGCTCGACAACATCTCCGTGGAGTCCCTGGTGCTGATCTACGCCGATTTCCGCGTCAAACAGATGCGCGGTGAGGACGGCCGCGAGATCACGAAGATCTACACATTAAAAGATTCCTTCGATGTCATCCTCTCAAAACTCGACAATGTGGATGAGGCAAAACGGAACCGCTACCGCGTCGTCTACTCCCGTCTCTACGAATTTGAGCGCTACATGCGCTCCAAAGGTGTGGATGTGGACCTGACAGGAAAGCCTGATCCGGCGGAACAGCCGGTGGACATCGTCGTACAGTCCGGAAAACAGGTAGTCCGCTCCTTCGTATTCTGGGGAATCGAGCACAACATCGACGTTATGCACCGCCTCGGCACCGAGCGCCAGTTCGGAAACATCCTGGAGGCGGCCCGAAGCGAAAAAGACTGGAAGAATGTCCGTGCGTACTTAAACATGTTCAACGAATATTCGATCCACTTAAACCACCGCCAGAAAGAGCAGACCATCAGCTTCCTGTACGAGCTCCTCTTAAACCGTGAGGGCGACATCCGGAGACAGGCGGCGGCGCTGATCGGAAAAATGTTCGCGGATTTCAACGCCGGATACCGGAAAGAACTGCCGAAAAACATGCCGGACCCGGACGACAAGACGGCGCTGACGCTCTGGGAAGAGTACCTGGGACAGCTCGTGTGCCCAGATTACCGCCTGACCCTGCAGCAGAAGCACAGGATCCAGAACTCTCTGAAATTCGTCATGGTATCCGCCATGGAGCGGAGTTCGGAGAAAGTCCGGGAAGAACTCTTCACCGTGTTCATGAAGTGGTTTGACGGAAAGCACCGCCTCGTGGGCGACCCGGTATTCTACTTATTGGACTGCATCTTCTCCCTGCCGTTGGACCTCTGCAGCAAAGGAGAGCGCCTGGAACAGCTGATCCGCTTTGCAATCAGCCATATGGACGATCCGGATGAGAAAATACAGATCGCGGCTGTCCGTGTATTAAAGATCCTGACCCAGGCAGTGCCGCCGGAAAGCCCCTGCTACGAGATTGCCTGCGACGCGGCGCACCGGATCAATCCGAGAACGATCACGCTGCTGTTCTTGCAGTACCGGATCTACACAAACCTGCGCCTGGACACCACCGCCCAGCGGGAAGTCCTCTACGGACATGATGTGGTCAGCGATATCTTCCTTGAAAACTTAAAATCCGCCACCCCGTGGATCTTAAAATCCGTAAATATCAAGCTCCTGGCAGACCAGGTGGATCACGGAAAGAGAGACCACCTGCTCCACATCTGCGCGCATTTTTCAAACCTTATCAAGGTCAGCGAGCAGGTCGGCGTCCGCCACGACGCGGGCCGCGCCCTCCTGCGCCTTGCCCATTTACTGACAACAGACCAGAGAAACGAGATCGCGGTGGAGCTCTTAAAGGGACTGGAAGTGGGAGAGTACGAGTTCTCCAAATACATCCCGGAATATCTCGGCGAATTTGCCTTATGGCTGCCGCCGGAACAGCTGGATGACATGATCGAGCGCCTGCATATCCTGCTGGCGAACGGAAACGAGCGGATCGTGTCTGTTGCCCTTGATACGCTGGGCATTCTTCTCGAATGCTACTCGAGATACACCGTCCGGTTCCAGGAGTCCGAAGAAGTATCGGAAGAGCGCCGCATGAAGCTTCTCGGCCTGATCTTGAGCTGTCTCGCAAACTACAGGGAGCAGGTCCGCCAGGAGGCGATGCTCGTCATCGGACAGCATATTTTCGGCTCCCAGATCCTTGCGGAGCGCGATAAGAACCGGATGTTCTCTTTATGCGCAAAGAAACTTCTGTTCCTGTTGAATGAAAATAAGGGCGGCGAGCTGAGCCTCTACTACCGCGCGGCGACACTGTCCCATATTGACCGCTTTATCTCCCGCTACCAGTTATTCGGCGGCTCTGTGGAGACTATGACACGGAACAAAGTCGCGTTCTTCCCAGGAACCTTCGACCCGTTCACCCTGTCCCACAAGGAGATCGCGAAGAAGATCCAGGAACTTGGATTTACCGTATTCCTCGCCATCGACGAGTTCTCCTGGTCGAAAAAGACCCAGCCGCACCTGGTGCGCCGCCAGATCGTAAACATGTCCATCGCGGACGAGTTTTATGTACATCTGTTCCCAGATGACACGCCGGTGAACATCGCGAACCCGGCGGATCTGCGGAGACTAAAGGAAATGTTCCCGACGGAAGACCTCTATATCGTTGTGGGATCCGACGTTATCCATAACGCAAGCTCCTACAAAAAAGAGCCGGAGGAGAACTCCATCCATAGTTTCAACCACATCGTTTTCCGCCGTGCCGGGGAAGCCCATCCGACGGAGGTTTACGAGCAGATCACCGGAAAAGTCGTGCAGCTGGAGCTCCCGCAGGAGCTGGAGGACATCAGCTCCACAAAGATCCGTGAAAATATTGATAACCACCGCGATATTTCCAGCCTCATCGATCCAGTGGTACAGGAATACATTTACCACAAGGGCATGTACCTGCGCGAGCCGGAATTCAAGCCGATCTTAAGGGCGAAAGCCATTGCGTTTGAGAACGCATCTGGAAAAGACCGCGCGATTCTGGATGAACTTGGAAACACCGTTCTCTACGGACATCCGGATGCCCAGGCGATCTTAACGAAGATCCAGGTGGAGAACGACCACCTGCTGATCTTAAGGAACACCGTGGAAGGCGAGCGCCCGGCGGGCTTTGTGAGCTACCGGGAGATCGGAAATGAAGAACTCTTCGGAGTTTTAAAAGACATGGAACTGGCAAACCTGGTGCGCGGAAAGAGCAGCCGGGAGATCCTTCTCATCACGGGAATCTACGCGAGGGAGGAAAATGCTGGGGACAGCGAAGTGATCCGGGATGCCCCGCAGCAGCTGCTTGTGGAGGTTCTTGCGAAGGAACTGGAGAAAAATTACAGCTTCGCGCTGTTTGTTGCGGAGCGGGGCACGACGACAAAAGAGGTCGTGTACGTGCTGGAGAGACAGGGCTTTATCCGTCCGTACCTGGCGGACGAGAGCGACAAGCGGACGATCCACATGGTCGACATGCACGAGCCGTTGATGTTCTTACATAATCTGGATACTACGATCAAGGAGCCGTTCGCAAGCAACCCGGCGGTTCTGGATGCCGTGGAGAAAAACCATAAAAAGCTTCAGATCGCCATGACGAAGCTGTATCCGGGAAATCTTGTGCTGTCCTTATCATCCGGTATCATGTACCACCGCCTCGTAGACAGAATCACGGCGCTCAACGACGTGCCGAGGGAGCCATTGGTACCGAGAAGACTCGGAAAGAACATGTGCGTTCCGTTCGGTAAGATCCTGCGAGGAAAGGTTGTGCCGAATACGGTTACAAAGACGCTGCACACAGATAAGGTCTACGAGCCGGATCTCGGAAGCTTTACGATCGAGCCGTTCCCGTACTACTCGCCGTTGAACAGCCAGATCGAGACCATCAAGTCCTTTGACCGTCCGGTGATCCTGGTGGATGACCTTGTCCACAAGGCGGATCGACTCCAGGTGCTTGTTCCGCAGCTTCGGGCTGACGGAATTCCGATCAAGAAGGTCGTTGTGGGCGTCCTGTCCGGCTATGGGCGTGACCTGATGCAGTGCTTAAAAGTTCCGGTGGAGAGCATCTACTCGATGCCGAACCTGCGCCAGTGGTTCGTGGAGTCCACGCTGTATCCGTTTATCGGCGGCGATACCGTGCGCCGTGAGGAGATGAAGGTTGCGGGACTTCAGCCGTCCATCAACATGATTCTGCCTTACGCGACACCGAGACTTTCCGGCTGCAGCCGCGAGGCGCTTGTGGAGTTCTCTGCATGTTGCATCGAGAATTCCAGGGATCTTTTCCAGGTCCTGGAGGCGGAATACCGGAAAATGTACGCGAAAAACCTCACACTTTCACGACTCTCCGAGGCTGTCATCCTGCCGCTCTGCCCGGATAAGGGAAGCTGCATGGAGTATGATGAGAACCTGGCGGCGTCCGTTTATCTGGAGAATGATCTGGAGACGTTGTGGAGAATGAAGGAATTTATGATCAAGGGATAAAATATTGAGCGCCGCCCGAAGCTTTTGAATGGCGGATCGCTTAAAATAAAAAACGCTCGTTGTGTGCTGTGCGTGGAGAGTTCGGGAGCAGTGGAACTGAAAGAAAATACAGAGTTGCAGAATTTTCATGCACAGCGGTTAAAATATGGAAAAATAGGGGGAATGGACTTATGGTAACATATTATAAAATTGGAGACGCGTTCTGCGCGTCCGCGCACGCTGACCTGCCATACGAAAAGACAGAGGCACCGGCAGCAGGAACAAAGCTCACATGGCTCTTTACCGGAGATCCGGGCAGCCGCCGCGCCTCATTTCTCGCGAACCATCCGACAGAACTCTTCGCGGAGAAAGAGGATGTCAGCTGGTTAAACACAAACAAATTAAACGCGTCCGCATATGACGGACAGATCAAAGAGCTCCCGGCAGAGATTCTGACGCAGCTCGGAGCCGGAACACTCCGTGCGGTGAACGCGTCCCACCCCAAATTTGAGGAGATTCTGGCATACGAGCCGAAAGAGGGCAAAAAGCGTGTCCATGTCCTGGCGATCGGCGATGTGGGCAGCATGCTCTTAACAGGTCTCCATCTTCTTGGCGGGGATGTGATCTCATCCATCGGAATCTGCGACATTTCCGATAAGGTGACTGCCCGCTGGGAGTTTGAGGAGAACCAGATCGCTTATCCGTGGGACTATGACGCGATGCCGGAGGTGGATGTTGTGGATCAGGATCACCTCTTTGACTGCGATGTGTTCGTATTCGTAGCCTCAAAGGGAATCCCGCCGGTAGGTTCCGGTGTCAAGGACGTCCGCATGTACCAGTTTGAGAATAACTCTAAGATTATCGGACACTACGCGAAGATGGCGAGAGAGAAGAACTTTAAGGGCTTATTCTGTGCCGTTTCTGACCCGGTGGACCCGCTTGCGAAGACTGCTTTCTTAGAGAGTAACAAGAATGAGGCAGGCGAATACGACTGGATGGGACTTCTCCCGGAGCAGGTACAGGGATTCGGCCTCGGCGTTATGAATGCGAGAGCTGCATATTATGCAAAACGCGACCCGAAATTTAAGCAGTTTCTGACAGAAGGCCGTTCCTTCGGACCGCACGGACAGGACCTCGTCATCGCGGATTCCATCGAAAATTACAACGATGAGCTCTCAAAAGAACTGACAAACCTCACTGTGACCGCGAACCTTCACATGCGTGCCATTGGCTACAAACCGTTCGTTGCCCCGGCGTTCTCTTCCGGCGCGATCTCGATCTTAATGACGCTCAGAAAACAGTGGCACTGCGGATCCGTGTTCCTCGGCGGCGTCTACATGGGCGCGAAGAACCGGTATACGGAGCATGGTCTCGAGACGGAGACGCTGGCGCTGCCGGAGAAGCTGTATGAGAGGATCGTGTTTGCAGCGGAGAATCTTGTGAAGATCGTGTAGAGACGATTCGGCATCGAAGATGAAAATATAGAAAAATGCTGATTTAGTTTGTCCCGGCAGTTTTCCCGTATGTCGGGGAGAATTGCCGGAATTTTGTATACAAGGCACGGAAAGAGCAGAAAGCCGCTGCTATAAAAGCATCAGTGATAAAGCGTATTGGGTGAAGTAGATTTATCAGGGAGAGTGATACATCATGGATGATGACAGATTATTAGTATTGTACCCGCAAAAACGCGACCCGGAGAAAGAGCGGACGCGGGTGGATGAGGTTTTGACGGCGGCGCTTGACGGAATCGACGCCGAGATCGTGGAGGATATGGATCTCCTGGAACAGGATCCATACCGATACCGCGGACGCCGGATCTTATTTGGGATCCCGCTGGGCAAAAACGGCATCAACCGCGGCTACTACGAGGTCCTCGCCTGGCTCCGGGGCGGTGACCAGGTCCTGGCGGGGGCGACCGCGGGCATGATCATTGACGCCGAGAGCGAATTCTACACGAAAGCGACGGCGAGAGAGCTTGCGGTGGCGGCAAACCGCGCCGGATGCGCCTTCGTCGGCCGTCCGCTGGTGGAAGGAACCGCGTCTCTCGACAACTACCTGATCCAGGCTGCCAACATGAACACGGATCGGTTCGGTGCCTACAAAAAGAGCGCCGCGATCCTGGCACACCAGGTCTTAGAGGAGACATGGCAGCCGAAAGAGGAAGCGCACCTTCTCGTCCTTCACGCCTCAAACCACCGAACCTCCAACACCCTGGCGATCTGGCAGAAAGTGAAAGAACGCTTGGATGACCGGATCAAGATCCAGGAGATCAACCTTAGAAACGGTACTCTCGTGGACTGTTCCGGCTGTCCATACCAGATGTGCCTGCACTTCGGCGAGCAGGGAAAATGCTTCTACGGCGGAGCCATGGTGGAGAACATCTACCCGGCGGTCAAGTGGGCCGACGCGATCCTGCTTCTCTGTCCAAACTACAACGATGCCCTGTCCGCCAACATGACGGCGTTCATCAACCGCCTGACGGCCCTGTTCCGCACTACAAGGTTCTACGATAAAGCCCTGTTCGGCATCATCGTATCCGGCTATTCCGGAAGTGATCTCCTCGCCGGGCAGCTCGTCACAGCCTTAAACATGAACAAGACCTTCTACCTCCCGGGCAATTTCTGCATGATGGAGACCGCCAACAACGCCGGTGCTGCCATGAAACTTCCGGGCATCGAGGACAGGATCAAGGAATTTAGCGAAAAAATGACGCATACACTTGTAAAAGAAACGGAGTAAAAGCAGGTGCGCCTGTCAGAATAAACAGATGAAAAACAGATTCGGATATATCGGGTCTGTTTTTTATTTACAAGACAGGCTGCCCTGCGACGCATCCTTAATAGCTTATAGCGTAAATGAACGCGAAAAATAGTTTACATAAAACTATCAGACAATTCGATGCGTTTCACGCAGCGAAACGATTAAGAAACGTTGTTTATAGGAAAAACGCGACTTATAAGAAGAAATACAGAGTATAAATATGCATTTCTGTACTATTCAAGTGCATAAACATGCACAAAATGTCTACTGTAATTTTAGAATTTTAAGTAATTGTACATCAAAACTTTACTTTATAGAAGTAAACAATCACAATTACGAGAAAACAAAGAAAAACAGTAAAATTTCAGACGTTTACAAAAATAAGTAAAATTTGTTGCAAAAATAACGAGAGCGTTGTATAATATGCTCGTAAGTTTCCTTTGCTGAAACGGTGTGCAAAGGAACAGAAAAAGGAGGTAGAAAGATATGAGAAAGAGATTTTCCGCAGCAATGACACTCGCATTATCCTGTGCAATGGTACTGACCGCTTGTTCCGGCGGCAGCAAACCAGCAGAGACAACCGCAGCAGCAGCCGACACTACCGCGGCAGCTGAAACAACCGCAGCAGCAGCCTCGAGTGGTGATGTTCAGAAGCTCACAATGGGTACTGGCGGTACGACCGGTACATATTACGCATACGGCGGCGTAATCGCGAACGTTCTTAACAGCAAAGACATCGGTGTTAACATCAACGTACAGTCCACCGGTGCATCTAAAGCAAATATCTACCTTGTAAACGATGGTGAAGCAGACTTAGCGACCGTACAGAACGACGTTATGGACTATGCTTACAACGGAACGGACCTCTTCGCAGAAGAAGGTGCAGCGAAAGATTTCACAACAGTTGCAGCCCTCTACGCTGAGGTTTGCCAGATTGTTTCCTCCGGAGATATCAAATCCGTAGAAGACTTAAAGGGCAAGAGAGTATCCGTTGGTGACGCAGGATCCGGTGTTGAATTCAACGCGCGTCAGATCCTCGAAGCATACGGAATCTCCTTCGACGATATCCAGGTTAACAACCTCGGTTTTGGTGATTCCGCAGACGCATTAAAAGACGGTAAGATCGATGCATTCTTCTGTACAGCCGGTGCTCCGACAACAGCGATCGTTGAGCTTGCAACAACAAACTCCATCAATCTTTTAACAATTGATGATGAGCACGCAAAGAAGCTTGCTGATGCACATCCGTTCTATACAACTTACAATGTTCCGGGCGGCTCCTACAAGGGCGTTGACGACGATGTACAGACTGTAGCAATCAAAGCTACTCTGATTGCATCCCCGAACCTTTCCGAAGAGACTGTTTATAACATCACAAAAGCTATCTTCGAGAACAAAGATGAGATCGCTTCCGCACATTCAAAGGGCGAAGAACTTGATCTCGAATACGCAGTTTCCGGTATTTCTGTTCCGTTCCATCCGGGTGCTGAAAAGTACTTCAAAGAAGTAGGAGCAATCAAGTAATTACCTTGAAAAACAGGAAAGCAAGATTCTTTACAGTGGCGGCAATAATCACGGCAATTATTGCCGCCATTCTTGCATATACCTACCGAAGCGGGGACTGCCTGGTCTTAAGGAACGGAGACACAAATGCGGAGTATGCCCGCTTCCGGGTAAAAGAGGGTGATGAATTCTCAGTGACATTCATTCACTCGGTCAATCAATATCCGCTGACTGACGTCTACCAGATCCGTGACCACAAGATCTATGTAGTCCGCACCATCTACAATAACTTTGGCGCGGGCGTTCAGACAGAACTTGAAGACGGGCAGATGCTGACGTACGATGAAAATGGAGAGATGGTCATTTCCGGATTCGACCGGGAGATGCCGTATCTCTCTTATATTGTGGGCACGGTCTCAGACCACACGCTCACGATCCATGGAAAAGAAATCGGTTTGAGGGATCTCTGCGGACGCAACAGTAAAGTAGAGTTCTCCTGTGAACATAAAGGATTTTAAGATCGAAAACGTGGACAAAAAGCAAGAAACGGTCCGATGGTCTTCCAGGGGGTAATGAAGGAACACCGGATCGTGAAATAAAAGGAGGGATTGGTATGGCAGAGAAAGATAACATGAAAGTCAATACATCTCCAGTCGCGGATGTTGAGACCGGTACCGCTGAAGACGTCGAAGCCATTATGAAAAAGTATGACCGTGAATCGAATACCCGTATCTGGGAAGGTACGCCCAAACAGGTAATTCGTTATTTTCTGGCAGCTTTCTCACTGTTAATGCTCTACATGAACCTGTTTGCGAACTGGGATGAGCGTGTACGACGTTCTCTTTTCGTAGGCGTTGTAATCGTTCTTTCATTCCTCGTTTATCCGATGAAGAAAGGCAGCACAAAGAAGAACTCGATCCCGATCTACGATATTATCCTTATGGTACTCGGAGCGGGCGCGTACTTCTATTTCGTAATCAACTTTAAGACAATTATCGGACACGCAACACGTATCAGCCAGACGGAGGTCATCGTTGGCGTGATTGGTATCCTGATCCTCGCAGAGACATGCCGCCGCGTCGTTGGTATCCCGATCCTATGTGTTGCGACATTCTTTATCTGCTACGCATTCTACAATGGGCTTGGACAGGGCAGAGCATTCGCGGTCGTTCTCAAGTCCATCGTTTACAACCTGTTCTATACAACGAGTGGTGTTATCGGTACTCCGATCGGTGTCTGCTCGACGTATATCGCACTGTTTATCCTGTTCGGCGCTTTCCTTGAGGCGACCGGTATTTCTGAATTCTTCATTCAGCTGGCAAACTCCTTAGCAGGCGCTTCCACAGGCGGTCCGGCAAAGGTAGCGGTTATCTCCTCTGCCCTTTGCGGTATGGTATCCGGAAGCTCCGTTGGTAACACTGTAACAACTGGTTCCGTAACGATCCCGTTAATGAAGAAGACTGGTTATCAGGGCGAATTCGCAGGTGCCGTTGAGGCAGCTTCCTCCACCGGCGGACAGATCATGCCGCCGATCATGGGCGCAGCCGCATTCCTGATGGCTGAGATGGTAGGCGTTCAGTACGGCGAGATCGCGATGAGAGCGATCTTCCCGGCACTCCTCTACTTCACAGGTATCTTCATTACAGTACACCTGGAGGCAAAGAGACTTGGCTTAAAGGGTATCCCGAAGGATGAACTTCCGAAGTTCGGTCCGTTATTCCTCCGTCAGGGTTATCTCCTTATCCCGCTTGTTGCCCTTGTTGCAATGGTTATGATGGGCTACACGATGTCCCGTGCAGCGATCATCGCTACCGCACTCGCAATTCTTGTCAGCATGCCGAATAAAGAGACAAGAATGAACCCGACAAGATTCATCAACGCGTTGGAGGCAGGCGGTAAGAATACACTTTCCGTAGCTGTTGCCTGCGGCGTTGCCGGAATCATCGCCGGTGTCGTAACAATGACTGGTCTTGGACAGCTCCTGATCTCCGCAATCGTCGGCGTTGCCGGTGACCGCGTGATCGTAGCCCTGTTCCTTACAATGCTTACCTGTATCGTTCTTGGTATGGGCGTTCCGACAACCGCGAACTACATTATTATGGCTACCACATGTGCGCCGATCCTTGTAAATGGTATGGGAATCAACAAGATCGCTGCAAACATGTTCGTATTTTACTTTGGTATCGTAGCAGATATCACACCGCCGGTAGCTCTTGCAGCTTACGCAGGATCCGCTATCGCGAAATCCAACCCGATGAAGACCGCGTTAAACGCATCCCGTCTTGCGATCGCAGCGTTCATCGTACCATATATCTTCGCATTTAACCCGGCGATGTTATTCATCGACACAGGCGTTCTCGGCGTTGTAACAATTATCGTTACATCCTTAATCGGATTGTTCGGTGTCGCAGCCGGCCTTGAAGGCTACATGTTCGAGAAACTGAATGTGATTGAGAGACTCTTATCCATCGTCGGCGGTCTCTGCCTGATCATTCCGGGAACCGTGACAGACCTTGTAGGTATCGTCCTTGTAGGTATCTCGGTGGCACTGCAGATGATGAAGAAGAAAAAAGCAGCGGCAGCGTAAAAAGGTCGAAGTTGTGAACTAAAGTATTATTGAATTTGAAAAAATAGTATGTTATAATTTCTTTGAAAAGAGAGAATGGAATTTAGGGAACAAAAACGCCCCCCATCAGAGCTGGTACCTCTGATGGGGGTCTTCCCGTTTTATGTAGTTGGGCATCTACAGGTTACTTTTTCAACTTGCTGTCTAACCATTTGATGATGTAATGACACACTACACCAGCCATGACAGCTACTATAAAGGAGAGAATGAAGTTCAGAGAAATCACCTCCTCGCTACTACCAGTATAAAAAGGGTAACTGAAAAAGTATAACATAAAGGCTTGAGAAACTATAGTGTGTCCAGTATAAAACAGACATTTCAGAATACTTTTTTCAATAGAAATTATCTTGCAACAACACTTGATTTATGCTACACTTTCCGTAAAGTTTACCACTGTACCTGTTTAAAGAGAGAGGAAAGAAAACTATGGCAGAATTATTATATGGAAGTACCCGCGGCGGGGAGACTGGCGTG
>CAVIYT010000212.1:0-13168 GCA_963646925.1 Paludibacteraceae bacterium | reverse complement strand
TAATAAACGGAACAGACTGGATCGCAGTCCATACCGCGCGGATCGGAGCCGGAAGGAACAGCTTTGTGAAGCATCTTGTGAGACACTTTGTCACAAGCTTTTCCTGGAACTCCTGATTCAACTCTCTTGTGCTTGTCACCGGCACGATCTCGTTTAACTCTTCGTTGTCGAAGGAGAACTTTAAGATCTCAGCAATGAGGTCTTCCTTTGTGCCTGTGTAAGTGATCGCCGCATCTCCGATTCTCTCATATACCTTTGCCGCCGTTACCTGCGGAAGGGATGAGAGATAAAAGGAAAAGAGGTCCGCCTGTCTGACTGACAGGCGGCCTCTGGTGAGATGGATTCGGATACGGCCTTTGATATCATGTTTTACCGTAAATCTGATTCCTGATTTCATAATGATTATTCAGCGTCCTCTGCGTTTTCTGTTGTCTCTGTGAAGTCCTCTGCTGCTTCCTCTTCCTCACCGAATGCCTCTTCAGCACGTGCTCTGTTGATCTCCTTAGCCTCTGCAAGAACATCCTCTGCGTTTGCCTGGATGTTGGAAGCTGTTGTCATAACGCACTCTTTTGCGCGGAGACCAGCTGCGAGGCAGTTGATGTATAACTTCTTAGCGTCCTGGCTTCCAAGAACCTTGATACCAGCTGTTCCGAAAAGAACACCGCCTGCGAATACTGCAACATTTTTTAACTTTAAGCATTTCTTAACATCTAACATTTTAAATTCCTCCTGTAAGTAAAAAATATTATGAAATAGTAAATGATCTGTCCTGTTTAAAGCCTGGGAACCTGGCTTTTTAGTTTCCGGATCACTTATGTTTATATCCGGTGTACATCACCATAGCAAAGCAGAAAACGGTCGCCCACGCCCAAAATTTATGGTGTTTCATCGGTTTTCACTCCCTTGCGTTTTTCTTGGCAGAACGTCGAAAACCGGAAGGTTTTCAAGCGTTTCCCATATGTTAACACTTCACCTTCCGGTTAGTCAATCATAATATTTTAAAATATTTTATGTTGGAAATGTTTGTCATTTTCCGACATTTTATAGTCATTCCTAACTCGCCAGACAGCTGCTTTTCCCGCGCCTAAGACGCGCTGACGGAGCAGCACTTTTCATCATCTTTTTCTGTCTGTCTGAGGCTGTTCGTTCCGTGGAACTCCGGGGCGATGATCTCACTCTCTCCGTCCACCTGTTCCCCGTTCTCATCGGTGAACACGTACTGGTAGACGCGTTTTAAAACGCCCATCTCCTCTAACATCCGGATCGTCCGGTAGACCGTGGAGAGACCCACGGTGGAATCCCTCTGAACCGCCTCGTAGTAAACTTCCTTGCAGTCCGTCCAGTTCTGTTCCAGGATCACATCAAGGATGACCATTCTCTGCTTTGTAATGCGCTTTCCAAGCCTCTGGAACTCATTAACGATGTCTTTCTTCTGCCACATCCGGCATCCCTCTCATTCCTTAAAGTATGTTTCTGCCCTGCAGAGAGCCGGGCATTTGGGGTACCAGCCGGTTATCCGGCTGTCTTTAAAACCATTCTGCTGTTTATGCCTGTTTCCACTCGATATTGCGGAGCACATAGCCAGCTTTGCTGACGGTATCGCGGATCTCGCGGTCTGTCATCTTGGACTTCATGCGGACATCAGCTTCCTTCTTCTCAAGGTTTACCTCCGCCCAGTTGCCGTCCTTCTCGTTGAACGCATTCTCCACATGAAGCTTGCAGTGTTTGCACTTCATGCCGTCAACGCCGACAACCGCGTAATACGGATAATCCGACGCGTTTTTATCCTGCACTTTGATTTTTTTCTCAACATCTTTCGATCCGCAGCAGCCATAGACGAACTGATGGATCGTGCCTTTCACCGCGAAGATCGCGACAACGATCAATGCGACGATAATAATACCATTTATCATGACGAATCACGCCTCCTCTTTTTTTCAGGAACTACTGGTCTCGTATTCCCCCATGGGGTATCATTTTTGTCGTTAGTTCCTACTAACAAAGATTAGCACCAACTAACTATCTTGTCAATCCTCTTTGTGGATTTTTTGACATTTTATTTCAATTTCTCAGCTTTCACCTTCGCCCCATCATAAAGTCCCTCTTCATCAGCTCTCGCGATCACCACATCGCCCTCACCAACTCCAGACTCGATCACCGCCGTAGTTCCCGTCTTATATTCCAGCGTCACCGGCACCGTCTTCGCCTTGCCGTCCTCCACAGTAAATACGAAAGAATCTCCGTCCACCTCAAACACCGCGTCCGCCGGGACTGTCAGCGCGCTCTCATTGTCGTAGAGCAGGAACCGCACGTTCACGCCGTAGCCTTCCATGCCCTTAAGCTCCTCGTTCTCCGCAAGCTCCGCCTTCACATGGACCCGGTACTCGGAAAGTCCCAGGGCGGATGTGCCCTTCTCCGCGAATTCATAGACATCGCTCACGGTTCCCTCGTAGGTCTTCTCGTTTCCCCGGGCTTTAAATACGGCTTTCACCGGTGTTCCGTCATGAATATAGGGAACCGCGGACGTTAAGACATCCGCCTCCGCGAAAGCCCCGTCCTGGCCTTTGATGACAGCCGCTGTCTCCCCCGCCTGGATCATGGACGCGCCCTTTACAGGAAGAGAAGTCACAATGCCGCTCTCCTCCGCCCGGATCGTGCATTTCTCCAGCTTGTCATTCAGCTGGTCCACCTGGGTCTTCTGGGCGCTCACCTGGGCCTCCAGTTCTTTTAAGACACTGTCATAAAATCTCTGGTTTACAGTCCGCTCATCGATGCCCTCACCTTTTAAGCTGTTTAAAAGACTCCGGCTCTCCTCATACCGGCTCTTCGCCTGTTCCCCGGAGAGTTCCGCCTGCTGGTACGCCGCCTCATTCTGCTCGTACTCCGCCCGGGAAATGTCCCCGGTCTCATGGAGCGCTTTCGACGCCTCGTAGACCGTCTTTGCCGACTGCAAAGCCGCCTCCGCCGCCTCCGCCTCTTTCTTCGCGGAGGATAAGTATTCCTGCGGGGAAACGGTCATCACCTGGCCGATCCGGCTCTGGTCTAACTTTGCGGTGAGTCCGTCCAGGGTATCCTGGGCTAAGGATGCCGCGTACTCGTAATCCGTACTGTCGATGACAACGAGGATATCGCCCTTTTCCACCCGGTCGTTCTCATGAACGGGGATCTCCTTCACCGCCCCGGAGACCTGGCTGATGACCTGGGAGATGTCACCGAAGGAGAGGACGCCTTCCTCCGTGTACCAGTCCTGCACCGCCGTCCGTTCTGCCTTCGCGGTCTCCACCGAAAGTCCCTGATTTCCCATGACAACGGCTCCGGCGGCGGCCGCCAGGACAAGGACGCCCCCGCCGATGATCACGATCTTTTTTGATATTTTCATCCCTTACTCCCTCTCTTTCAGTACTTCTGTCAGGCTAATGGTCTTCACGAACCGCGTCTCCGCGAGAAACGCCAGCACCGCGATTCCAAGGCAGATCACAAAGGCCTCTATATAAGCAAGCGGTGTGACGATCAGATCGATCGTATAGCTGTCCGAAACGATGATCTTCTCCACCAGGATCTTAAGCCCGTAACTTCCCGGAGATCCCACAAAGATCCCCACGAAGAACGATACCATGTGTTCCAGAAGCATCATAGATCCGATCTCTTTTTCCGTCTGTCCGAGAACCTTTAGGGTTCCAAACTCCGTCACCCGCTCCCTGATATTGATCATGGAAATGTTGTAGATCAGGACACCGCCCGCCGCCACAGCGAGGACCGCGAAGAGGCCCACCATCATCATGGTGCTGCCCATCATCTCCTGGTAGCTCTTTACGATCTTTCCCGCGTCCACAAGTCCCGTGACACGGTTCGTCTCCATGATCTTCTGTTTTACTGTTTCCCTGTCCCCCGCCGCGGTCTTTAACAGCACCGCGTTGGCGGGAACCGGAATTCCGAAAGTGTCACCCAGGGACGCCAGTTCCATGTAACAGCCGCTTCCGACGCTCTCCGCCACCACATCTGTCACCGGCACTGTCGTCTCCCGGACCGTGACGCCGGGGATGGAGATCTGGATCTCGTCCCCGCTCGTCACATGGAGCTTCTTCGCGATCCTCTCATTTAAGATCACGCCCCCTGTCGGCGGCTCAAATACATTCCGGTAGATGTCCATGATCCGCCACATGGAGGAATTTTTATTTAACCCGTAGAGCATGGCAAACTCTGTCCGGTTCTCATTCTGCAGCTGCACCGCCCCGGAGTAGACCGCCTCCGCGTCCTCCACACCGTCTAGGAGAAGTCCGCTCTCCGCCGCCCGCACCGGGCTCTCATTGCGGTCCAGGGTCAGTTCAAAATCAAAGGTCTGGATCTTATCGAACTGGTCGAAATACATCTGGTCCGCCACGCTGCGGAAGGAAAAAAGCACCGATGCCATGGAGAACGGGAATCCCACCGCCAAAGCGATCAGGCAGGCGCGGAACGGGTTTCTTAAGAGTGACCGGAACGCCATTTTCGCGGGAAGTTTCAGATATCTTTCAAAAAGATCCGGAAGTTTTCCCGTCCGCTTGAGATCCGGCGTCCGCTGGCGCATGGCCTGGGCGGGATTGATCTTTAAGATATCCCGGACGCCTAAGAATACCGCCCCGATTCCGGTGGCTGACGCCAGCGCGATTCCGCCGATCCTGGTTCCGATATAATTGTGGTACACCGTGTCCGGCAGGTTAAAGAACTCCACATACATGTTGAACATATACTGTCCAAAGGGGATCGCCAGGACGCCCCCGATGAGACTTCCGAAGACTCCCGCTGCCGCCCCCAGCATCAGGTAGGACGCCATGAGTTCCCGGTCCGTGAGACCAAAGGCCTTCATGGTCCCGATGAGGCTCTGATCCCGGTCCACCATCTTTTTTAACACCACATAGAGCATAAACACGGAAATTGAAAGGAACATCACAGGCAAAATCGTTCCCATGGAGATCAGCTGGTCCACCTCACCGCTCACCATGTTGTAGCTCGCCTGGTCCGCCCGGCCTGTCAGGGAGATCAGACCGTACTGTCTCAAGGCGTCGGAGAGACTTCCCCGGACGTCATCGTATGTATAGCCGGGTTCTAAAAGGAATCCCAGCTCCGTCAGCATGTCCCCACTCCCGGTCAGTTCCTCCATCCGCTTTTTCTCAATGCAGGCGATATCGTAGGTCTCCCCGTCCGGCACCATGGCGCTGCCCGAGGGGATCGAGTAGATGGAATCCGGGGTGCTGACAGTGCCCGCCAGGACGAACTCGTGGGAAATTCCATTGATTAGAAGCCGCAGCGTGTCGCCGGGCTCATACCCGCAGGCATCGATCATCCGTTTTCCAAGCCAGATCATGTCCTGGGTCCCGGAAGTGCTTTTTGATGTGGTCCGCGTCATGCGGTTTAAGGCGTCTCCCTCCTCTTCCTCATCCCCTGCGGAGAGAAGGTGCACCGATGCCATCTCCGTCTGTCCCTCCGCCAGGATCCGCACGTCCTTTGTGAGCCGCCCGGATGCCTTTTTGATCCCGGGAAGGTTCTCCAGGGCGTCAAGCTGCACCGTGGAGATCCCGGAGACCTCCGCAAAAACATCCGCCAGACCGTTTTTCTCGTAGTAGGAGTCCACCTGACCCTTCAGGTTCCGCAGGGTATCGATCATCGCCACAAACACGAAGATTCCGATGGCGATGACGAACACAGCGCCCAGAAAAGATCCTTTATTCTTTTTTGCCATCCGGAATGTGTTTAATGCGAACAGTTTCACGTCCAGTCCACCTCCCCCGGTGCCTTCGGAGTCTCATTCGCCTCGATCCGCTCCAGGGAACCGTCCCGCATGTAAAAGACGCGGTCCGCGATCTCGGCGATCTTCGCGTTGTGGGTGATGATGAGCAATGTCTTTTTATAATTCCGGTTGAAATTCCAGAGAAGCTCCAGGACCTGGACGCTGGTGCGGCTGTCGAGAGCACCCGTGGGCTCATCGCAGAGCAGCACGTCCGGGTTCTTGCAGAGCGCCCTGGCGATGGCCACCCGCTGCTGCTCTCCGCCGGAGAGCTTCGCGGGAAAATGGCCGGAGCGGTCTGAAAGTCCCACTTCCTCCACAAGTTTCTTCGCGTCAAAGGGATCCGGGGTCAGGCCTGCGGCCAACTCCACGTTCTCGAGAACTGTGAGTCCCGGGAGCAGGTTGTAGAACTGAAAGACGAAGCCGATGTGGCGTCTTCTGTAGTCCGTCAGAGACTTCTGGTCGTTCCAGTCTAGGGACTTTCCCTCATACTCAAGTTCTCCGTCCGTGGCGGTCTCAATGCCGCCCAAGATATTTAAAAGCGTACTTTTTCCCGATCCGCTTGGACCTAAGATCACGACGATCTCGCCCTCATATATCTCAAAGGAGACGTCCTTTAAGGCGTGGACCGCCGCGTCTCCCACATTAAAATCCTTACTGATCTTATTCGCCCGAAGCACCGTTTTCATCATGCGCATTCCCCCTGTGCTTTATATGTTAGTTATATCTAACACCAGGGCAATATACAAGACCGGGTGTGCCTAATGAGAATTTTTCTCAATAAACGCATCCGGTCTTTTTCTCCCGTTCACAGGTCTTTGCAGACGTTTCTGCTGTCCTCTTTTTTGTCTTGTGCAGAGTTTTTGTTTTAATAAAACTTTTCAGAAAAAACACAGGCAGCCCATCTCCGGGCTGCCCGCATAACATTCCATATTCATTTACTGCGCGATCGAGAACATCTCATTCACCGTCTTCGGATCCAGACTGTGGTTGTACACAAGATTCTCATACTCCAACAGCTGATCCTTCCACTCATAATCTCCGCTCTCCGCGTCCTCCCAGCTGTGGTAGGTTCCGTCGGACTCCCAGATTCCAAGGTGATGGATGATCGGGAGCTTTTCGGAAAGCTGTAAGAGGAATTCGTTGTACGGGGTGAGCGCCAGGTTCGCGCGCTTTAATACATAGGAGGAAAGGTAAATCGCTCCTAACCGTCCCATGTCCTCCGAAGGCTGGTCGTAGTTGGTCCAGATCACAAACGGGGTCTCGTACCAGACCATCTTCTGCTCGTTCGGAACCTTCGCGCTCTCCACGCCCATGGCCTCATCGAAGAACTCGTCCTCGATTCCCGGCTGATGGTCGCCGAACATGACGATCATCGTCGGCTGGTCGCACTGGGAGAAGTAGTTGACGAGCCACTCAAAGGCCTCATCGGACTTCTTCACGAGGGACAAATACATATCCGCCTCCGGGTACTTTCCTTCCATGTCCCCGGTGAGCCAAACTTCCTGGTCGAAGTTCGCGTAGGGGATCGTATATCCGCCGTGGTTCTGCATGGTCACGTTAAAGAGGAACAGCTTGTCATCCGGGTTTGCCTTGTTCTCAACATACTCGGTGATGACCTTGAAATCGCTCAGGTCGCTGATATAATTTCGAAGCTCATCCCGTCCCTCGTAGGCGCTGATATCCATGAAATCGTTGAATCCCATGTTGTTGTAGCAGATGCGGCGGTTCCAGTTCTCCGCCGGGTACGGGTGCATGGCAACCGGTGTGTAGCCCTGCTCCTTCACCGTGCTGACCATGGAGCGGACGCCCGGATTTACATAGAACTGGTAAGCCACGCTTCCTCTCGGCATCAGGTACATGGAATCCCCGATCAGGAACTCAAATTCCGAGTTGCTGGTCATGGCTCCGAATACCGGCATACAGAGTTTTCCTTTTACGGTGTTCTCCGTCAGGCTGTGGAGGAACGGAAAATAGTCGATGTTTGTCGTAAAATCTCCGTCCACCGCCAGGTCAGAAAGGCTCTCGTTCATGATGCAGATGATGTTAGTCGGCTGGATCGCATCTCCGGATGCCACCGCAGCCGCCGTCTCCTCGTTCTGCTCTTTTTCGCTGCCCACATATTTGTTGTAGATCTCCTGGATCTTCGCCTGGGAATAGCCTTCAGGCGCCTTCTTTACCAGATATTTGATGGAGATCGCAGAGGACAGGATATAACCGTTCTCTGCGTAGGATGTCGTCGGGTCCCAGAGGTTTACGTCCAAGGACAACTTTGAGATCATAACATTATAAAAGCAGGCAATAAAAGCGGCAACCGCTCCGGCAGAAACGCCGAATACCGCCACTCTCTTTTTCTTTCCTCTCACCTTTACGGACACAAACTGCGCCAGCACATTCCATATGATCAGAACAACGCCGCAGATGATCATCATAAAGGTAGGCGTATAGTTGTAGCTCCCTGCAACCGTCATCGCGGTCTTTACCGCCAGAACGTCGCCCATCATGATCGGGCGGCTTCTAAAGGAGACAACGAAAGCCTCCGCCAGTGAGATCACATAGAGGATCACGGAAGAGACCGGGATTGCGATCCGGGTGCTCCCGAAGATTCCGAACACCAGAAGGTAAAATGCGAACATCCACACGATGTTTAATATCGCGTTTTTCGGCAGTACCGTCGCGAAGTTCCCTGTCACGAACTCAAACATGACGTAGGAGAACACCGGCGACAATAAAAATAACGCGATGGCGCCTGCATGTTCTAATCTGCTTTCTTCTCTCTCCTCATACTCCCCTGTTCTTTCTTCAAACTTTTCGTCCATATACGTTTCACTTTCTTGATTTATCTGTTGGAAATTAAATTCTGTGGGAATTCTCTCCCTCGCGGATCGCCCAGCGCATCTTTGTGGATCTCGCCCTCGGATTTCTCTGGCATTCCTCCGCGGACGGGCGGATCACATCGTTTGCCACGTCGCTGTAGAGTCCCTCTTTTTTGCCTTCTTTGAAGTAATATTTTACGAGACGGTCCTCGCCGGAGTGGAATGTCAGGATCGCCGCTCTTCCGCCCGGTGCCAGGATGCCCGGAAGCTTTGAGAGGAAGCTCTCCAAAACCTCAAATTCCTGGTTTACATCGATCCGGAGCGCCTGGAAACATCTCTGGCAGGACTTCTTCACTGCCTCTTTCCGCTCTTTTTCCGGAATAAAAGAAAGCGTTGTCTCGATGACTTCCTTAAGTCCCGTCGTCGTCTCAATATACTGGCGCTTTCTATTTCTCTTCGCGATCTCCCTAGCGATCTCCTCCGCGTAAGGTTCGTCGGAGTTTTCCACAAACATACCGGCGATCTCTTCCATGTCCATCTGCTTTAATCGCTCCGCCGCGGAGATTCCCTTTTCCGGGTTCAGTCTCAGATCCAGCGGACCGTCCGCCTTGTAGGTGAATCCTCTCTCCGGGTTGTCGATCTGCATGGAGGACACGCCGAGATCCGCCAGGACGAAATCAAAAAGTCCTGTCTCCGGGACCAGCTGGTCGATATCCGCAAAGTTCATCTGCTTTACCGTCAGGATATCTTCCCCGAAGCCCCGCTCTTTTAACCGCGCCTTCGTCTTCACGATCTCGATGGGATCCACATCGAGGCCGTACATATGGCCCTGTCCCTCAAGCTTCTTTAACATCTCCGTCGTGTGTCCGCCGTAGCCAAGCGTAGCGTCAAGTCCCTGCATTCCCGGCTTGATATCCAGGAAATCCAGGATCTCCTTCACACAGATCGAGATATGCATGCCTGCCGGAGTGCTGCCCTTTTTGATGACCTTTTCGATCGTGTCGGCATACTTCTCCGGGTTCTGCTCTTTATACTTTTCCTCAAACCGCTTCGGGTGTGTTCCGCTGTAACGGACACGCCTCTTGTGTACCGGTGCTCCCTGTACCTCGTTTTCTTCCATGTCAAAACCTCGTTTTTATCGCTGTTTTTCTACACATACCGGTTTATCTTAACATATTCTTCATATAAATGTAAAGTATGTTTTCGTTGACAGGAACCATGGAGCTGCCGGAGCGCTGCTGCTCACTCCTCTGGCAGACAGCAGCCGTTTTTGCCGATGTTTCATACTCCCTATCAAGAAAATCCTGTCATATTTGTTTGAGGTGTATATATATTTCAAAACTTTCGTGTTTTCTTCAATTTATCTGTCTTTTGCTTGTTTTTATTCTATAAAACTGATATAATAATTTTATTGTAACTGCTCCGCGTTTCCGTGTCTTCGGCCAGTAAAAACTCAAACGCTGGCTTTGACGGGCAGTTATCATACAATCACTATATTTGGAGGGATGCTACATGAAAGGCAATATTATCGTTGGACAGTCCGGCGGTCCGACTGCCGCTATCAATTCCAGTCTCGCAGGCGTTTACCGTACCGCAATCGACCGCGGAGCGAAAAAAGTATACGGAATGCGCCACGGCATTCAGGGCCTCTTAAATGAAGATTACATCGATCTTTCCGAACATATCCAGACGGATCTGGACGTGGAGCTCTTAAAGCGTACACCAGCCGCCTACCTCGGTTCCTGCCGCTATAAACTCCCGGAGATCCATGAGGATATCGCCACATACGACAAGATCTTTTCGATCCTGGATAAGCTTGAGATCGAGTGTTTTATCTACATCGGCGGAAACGATTCCATGGATACGATCAAAAAGCTTTCCGACTACGCGATCTTAAAGGGGCATCCTACCAAATTCTTAGGCGTTCCGAAGACCATCGACAATGACCTGGCCCTGACCGACCACACACCTGGCTACGGCAGCGCGGCGAAATACATCGGAACATCCGTAAAAGAGATCATCCAGGACAGCCAGGCGCTGATCTACGACAAAGGTCTCGTCACCATCGTTGAGATCATGGGACGAAACGCCGGATGGCTCGTTGGTTCCGCTGCTCTCTCCAAAGGCGAGGACTGCGACGGACCGGATCTGATCTACGTTCCGGAGCTTCCGTTTGATATCGATAACTTCCTCACCCGCGTCAAAGAACTTCTCGCGAAAAAAGCGTTCGTTGTTGTGGCTGTCTCCGAGGGAATCCGCCTGGCGGACGGCCGGTACGTGTGCGAGCTCACCGACGGCGTGGATTTCGTCGACGCCTTCGGCCATAAGCAGCTTACAGGTACCGCAAACTATCTTGCCCGCCGCCTTGCACAGGAGATCGGCTGCAAGACGAGAACCATTGAGCTCAGCTCCATGCAGAGAGCCGCTTCCCACTTAGCGTCCCGAATCGATATCCTGGAAGCATTCCAGGTCGGCGGTGCCGCTGTGAAAGCAGCCGATGAGGGCGATACCGGCGAGATGGTCATCATCAAACGTCTCTCCGATGACCCGTACCAGTCCACCACAGACCTCAGGAATGTCCATAAGGTCTCCAACGTGGAAAAGGTGATTCCGAGGGAATGGATCACCGAGGACGGTACATACGTCACCGACGAATTCATCAGCTACGTCCGCCCGCTGATCCAGGGCGATGTGTCACCGGTCATGGTGGATGGAATTCCGAGATATTTGTATCATAAGAAAAAATAACGGCAGAAACATTTTCCCTGCCGCGGCGGGACGCACCGGCGACAGTTGCCTATAGCCGCATACGATTTCTTTAAGGGTTTCTCATGAACTTAAAAGACCTCCCACTGGAGTACAGATCCATAAACTTAGATTCTGTCTCCCGGGGAGGTCTTTCTTTATTCGTCTTTATTCATTCCTGCTGCCATCATTTCATGATTTTCAAACTTTCCACCGATTCCGGCAGGCAGTTTCTGGCAGTCTTACGCGTCAGATCTGAAAAACGCATTCTTCATGGAATTGCTCAGCTCAAAAAGCACATGATCCAGGGTATTTCCCGTCTCCTCTTTTAACATCTTCGCGATCTCACGGTTCGCTTCCTCTAAAAGTCTTCTGCTCTTCGCCGGATCCGCAACCTTCGCCGCCTCTTTATCGAACTTATTGAGCAGCGCATGTCCCTTCGCCTCCACGGCGTTCTGATAGCGCTCGATATGGATCGCGGATTTCGCGAAGGACGCATCCGCCATGGCTGCAATCATTCTCGCGGACCAGTAGAAGTTCTCCGTGGAAACTTCCTTCGTGGTGTTCGCAAGGTACTCCGGTGTCTCATCCACAGCCGCGTAAAACGGAACCAGGGTGTTGAACGCGTTTGACGCGAAGGCCAGCCACTGCACCGCCTGGCAGTTTGCCGGAGCATCCGGGCGCATCTGGATAAGGGCAAGGAAATCGTTTCGGTTGATGCCGATGGCGCGGTATTTGCCCTTCTGGAGTCCGTCACCGCTCTTTGCGTACGGATCGTACGGGGTTCCCTGGAAATGGGAGGAAAGGGCATATTTTACATCCTCCACCGTGATCTTCTTCTCCGGCACCATGCTCCACGGGATATCGTCGGACTCCGGTCTGTAGTCTGCGTCCGGTCCGTCCCATTTCTTCGTCTTCGGGTTGAAGTAGCGTCCCATGAACCATGCTCTCGGTGTGTTGTAGATATGGTCGGAATCGCTGTGGCTTCCGAATGCGGCGCGGGCATCAAAATGGCTTCCATTTCCGCCGTTTAAGGAGAGGTCCAGGTGGTTCTCAGCGATAAACTCCCTCAAGTCGGAGGAACACATGTGTTCCTTCTGCTCGGAGAACGCGTCGTTCAAGTCAAAATCATCAATACCGAACTGGTTCGGCATTACCACATACCGGTCATCCGGAACACGCTTCGCGATCCAGTGATGTCCGCCGATGGTCTCAAGCCACCAGATCTCGTTGATGTCCTGGAAGGCGATTCCGTTCATCTCGTAAGTTCCGTACTTCTCCAGAAGACTTCCGAGACGGATCACACCCTCACGGGCACTGCTGATATACGGAAGTGTAATGTATACAAGATCTTCCTCACCGATTCCGCCGATAATCTCCTCCTTTCCGTCCTCCACCGGCTGGAACTTCACAAGCGGATCTGCCCCGAGAACACGGGCGTTGGATGTGATAGTCTCCGTGGCTGTCATGCCAACATTCTTCTCGTTGACACCGCTGGCTGCCCAGATTCCCTCTCCCTTGATGGCGTTCGGAACCGCCGTAAACTTCATCGGATCCCCCGGAAGTTCGATCTCCACATGGGAGAGAACCGATTTATAGACCTTCGGCTGCTCCTCCGGATGGATCACCACAAATTTCTTCGCCGTAAAATGTCCGGAACCGGAATCATCATTTCTCGCAATCATCGTCGAACCGTCATAAGACGCGTTTTTCCCCACAAGAATCGTCGTGCATGCCATTTTCAGATACCTCCAAAAACAATAATATGCGGCTGCCACTGTCCGCCAGCCGCGGATACATCAAGTTTAGTACGGTTCGGAGTTTCTGTCAACTAACTGAGGTA
>CAVIYT010000211.1:0-13210 GCA_963646925.1 Paludibacteraceae bacterium | reverse complement strand
ATGTTTAGGTATGAGCCCGGTAAGGAAGCGGTTCAGGAAACTTTAACTGGGGACACGGCAACAGCGGACCTTGCGAGCGGAGATCAGAAGGCGGAGATCACCGGGAAGGAAATATCGGACCAGACGGGCTGGTATGAGCTTTATATCGAAAAGAAAGTCGCTTCCGGGTCCGGAATCTGCACGCTTACATTCGCCATGGATCTGGAAGCACTGTACGAGAAGATCGTGGCTCCTGTAAAGATCGGAGAGGCCGGATATTCCAGCGTCAAGGACCAGAACATGAACATCATCATGCACCATGTGAAGAACCAGATCGGTCTGGAGGCAGTGGATGGACGAATCGAGAGATATCCAGATCTTGATATGAGCAGCCTGAACGCATGGATCTCAAGACAGGAGAAAGAGGATTTCGGGACTGGTGTGATCAATACCTACGTCTGGGATGATCCGAGTCCGAAGAAGATCCGCCGTGTCGTTGCGTTCCAGAAGATCTCGATCCAGGGAGAACGCTGGATCGTCAACTCTACACTTCCGGTACAGGAACTTTCAGGGCCGTTGGAGAGCATGATGGCGATGCTGATCGGTGTGATGGTTCTGTATGTTCTGATCTTAGTGGTCATCACAGTGTTTTTCCTGAGGAACCGTTTTCTGGCGGAATCCCAGCAGAAGGAGATCACATATTTAAAGGAGATCAACCACGGGATGGAGATGCTGGTTCAGAAGAACAACGAGATCCGACATTACCAGAGGATCCAGTCCCTGGGAATGATGGCGAGCCACATCGCCCATGAGTTCAACAATTACCTGACTCCGGTGCTGATCTACGCGGAGCTTCTTGAGAACGATGAGCCTATTTCTCCGGAAAACCAGGAGATGATCCATGAGATCACGGAGGCGGTGGACCAGGCGTCGAATCTTTCAAAGGAACTGCTGGCGTTTTCCAGACAGGATACCGGCGTGCAGCTGGAACCGTTAAATTTCACGGAGGAAGTGGAGAACGCGGTCTCCATCGTTCGGCAGCTTGCCCCGGCGGCAATCAAGATGCGGACGGAGATCACGAAAGAGCCGCTGTATGTCCTGGGGCGCAGACGGATGGCGGAACATATCCTGATGAATCTCTGTAAAAACGCCTTCCAGGCCATGGACAAGACGGACAGAAAGGAACTGCTGATCCGGCTGGAGGCGGAGGGGAGCGATATGATCTGTCTGCAGGTCTCCGATACCGGCTGCGGAATCGGGGATGACGCCATGCAGAAGATCTTTGAGCCGTTCTACACGACAAAGGGATCGAGACAGGGAACCGGACTCGGTCTCTCCGTGGTCCAGAACATGGTGACATCCGTTGGCGGAACGATCCAGGTGGAGAGCAAAGCGGGAGAGGGAACGACCTTTATCCTTAAGATCTCGCAGAACAGTTCTGATGTGGAAGAGGATGGACGGAAACGCTTGAAGCATGTCCAGAAGATCGCCATCGTATCCAGCGAAGAGTCCGCGAAGACATGGAAAGCCGCGGCATCCCACAGCCAGAAGACGGTGGATCTGTACGCCCATCCGGCAGCGCTCATCGACCGTGTCCAGAAAGATCCGGCGGCCTACGACCTTCTGATCGCGGAGTACACGCTGCCCACCATGAACGGAATCGAACTCTGCGAGGTGATTCGCCGCATCAACCCGGAGACCCGTCTGATCCTCATCGCGGAACAGGGCGGCGCCGATTTCGAGTGGTACTTAAACAACGGCATGATCGATCGGTTTATGCTGAAGGAGGAGTTTGCGGAGGAATTTGCGGAGATGTTTGAAGGATAAATAATAACTCCTTGCGGAAAATGGGAAAATAACGTATAATAGTGCAGATTGACTGCATTTTTGCGGGATAATATGTCCGTAACATGATAGATAGAAACAATAAAACCTAAAAGAGACAGGAAAAACAAGTATTTATGAGAAAATTAGCATTACCAGAAGAGATACTTTTAAGTATCCAGCAGCCTGCCCGCTACATTGGCGGTGAGGTGAACATGGTGAAGAAGGATCCGTCTGCGGTGGACGTCCGGTTTGCCATGTGTTTCCCGGATGTGTATGACATCGGTATGTCCCATCTGGGGATCCAGATCCTTTATGATATGTTTAACAAGTACGAGGATGTGTACTGCGAGCGTGTGTACTCCCCGTGGACGGACCTCGATAAGGTCATGAGGGAAAAACATATTCCACTATTTGCCCTGGAGTCCCAGGATCCGGTGAAGGAGTTTGATTTCCTCGGAATCACGCTTCAGTATGAGATGTGCTACACCAATATTTTACAGGTGCTGGATCTTTCCGGCATCCCGCTTCATGCGGAAGACAGAACATGGGATGACCCGATCGTTATCGGCGGTGGTCCGTGTTCCTACAACCCGGAGCCGATCGCGGCGTTCTTTGATATGTTTTATATCGGAGAGGGCGAGGTGTCCTACCGGAAACTTCTCGATGTCTACAAAGAATCCAGAAAGAATGGGGATTCGAGACAGGAGTTTTTGAGAAAGGCAGCAGGAATCCCTGGAATGTATGTCCCGTCCTTATATGAAGTGGCTTACGAGGAAGACGGAACAATCAAGAGCTTCCTTCCGACAGCGCCGGGAGTACCGGAAAAAGTGGAAAAGCAGCTTGTCATGGAGATGACAGAGTCTGTTTACCCGGAGAAGCCGCTGGTTCCGTTTATCAAGGCGACCCAGGACCGTGTGGTTCTTGAGATCATGCGCGGCTGCATCCGCGGCTGCCGTTTCTGCCAGGCGGGAATGATCTACCGTCCGGTCCGCGAGAAAAATGTAGAGCGGTTAAAAGAGCTGGCGTACAAGATGTTAAAGAATACGGGACATGAGGAGATCTCCTTGAGTTCCTTGAGTTCCAGTGACTACAGAAGTCTCGAAGAGCTTGTGACATTCCTGATCGATACCTTCCACGGCAAAGGCGTGAATGTCTCCCTGCCGTCCCTGCGTATCGACGCGTTCTCCCTTGACGTTATGAGCAAGGTACAGGATGTCAAAAAGAGCAGCCTGACCTTCGCTCCGGAGGCTGGTTCCCAGCGTCTCAGAAACGTTATCAACAAGGGACTTACAGAAGAAGATATCTTAAACGGTTCCGCACTGGCATTCCAGGGCGGCTGGAACCGTGTAAAACTGTATTTCATGCTCGGTCTTCCGACGGAGACCGTGGAAGATATGGAAGGAATCGCCCTGCTTTCCGAGAAGATCGCGGAGAAGTACTACGAGATCCCGAAGGCTCAGAGAAACGGAAAAGTACAGGTCGTTGCGAGCACGTCCTTCTTCGTCCCGAAGCCATTTACCCCGTTCCAGTGGGCAAGAATGAGCACAAAAGAGGAATTCCTCGGAAAAGCCCGTATCGTAAACCACAAGATGCACGAGATGCTGAACCACAAGAGCTTGAAATACAACTGGCATGAGGCGGATGTGACCGTTCTTGAGGGCGTTCTCGCCCGCGGAGACCGGAAAGTTGCCGCTGTCATTGAAGAGGCTTACAAGAACGGTGCCCTCTATGACGCATGGTCCGAGACATTTAGCAATGAGATCTGGATGAACGCCTTTGAGACATGCGGCGTGGACATCGATTTCTACACTACGAGAGAGCGCTCCCTCGATGAAGTCTTCCCGTGGGATTTCATCGATACCGGCGTGACAAAAGAGTTCTTAAAGAGAGAGTGGATCAACGCCACAAAAGAGACCGTTACCCCGAACTGCAGAATGCGCTGTTCCGGCTGCGGCGTGAGAAGATTTGGAGGAGGTGTCTGTTATGAAGGTCAGAATTAAGTTTTCCAAGCAGGGAGCGATGAAGTTCATCGGACACCTTGATACGATGCGCTTCTTCCAGAAGGTAATGCGCCGGACGGACATGGATATCCGCTATTCCGAGGGTTTCTCCCCGCACCAGATCATGTCCTTCGCGGCACCGCTTGGCGTGGGACTTACAGGAAGCGGCGAGTACCTGGATATCGAGGTGCTTTCTACAGATTCATCCGCGGAGATGGTGAGACGTTTAAATGAGGCAATGGTAGAAGGCGTGGAAGTGCTGAGTTACCGGAAACTTCCGGACAACGCGGAGAACGCCATGTCCATCGTTGCGGCATGTGATTACACCATCGTTTTGAGAGATGACTATGAGAACGGTCTGTCTATGACAGCGGACGAGTTCTACGACGGAATTCTTGATTTCATCGAGAACGGAAACCTGAATATCGTGAAGAAGACGAAAAAGGGCGAGAAGGAGATGGACTTAAAGCCGTTGATCTACAAGGCGTACCGCGCGGAAGGCGGAAACGGCATCTTCCTGCAGTTGTCTTCCGGCAGCGCCGCGAACGTAAAGCCGGAGCTTGTCCTTGAGGCCTACTGCAAATCCATCGGAAAAGAGTATCCGCAGTTCGCGTTCCAGATCAACCGTGAGGAAGTGTACGCAGATGCCGGGGAACATGATTTTGTAACTCTGGAATCTTTCGGAGAAGAAATTGGAGAACAGATTGGATAAACTGATCATTACAGCACTGCGCGGGAAAACTGCCGCAGTGCTTTTTAAAAATGGACATGCCGTCCAGATCGACTTTGAGCCGGAGGCGGCGGAGGAAGAGACCGGCGTTATCTTTGTCGGGAAAGTGAAAAATATTTCGAAAAACATTAACGCTGCGTTTGTAGAGTACCGGCCGGGCGTCAATGGGTTTTACAGCTTGAAGGAAAATATAAGTCCAATCTACGCGGACGGAAAAGCGGAACATGGACCGCTGAAGGCCGGGGACGAGATCCTGGTGCAGGTGGAACGTTCGGCGGTGAAGACGAAGGACGCGGTGCTCGCCTCGAATCTTACGCTTACGGGGCAGACAGCGGTTCTGAGCGCCGGGAAAAGCTCCCTTGGAATTTCCGCGAAGATCCGGAATAAGGAATGGCGGGACGCGGTAAAACGGCGCTGGGAAGAGACGGAACACGGAGGCTGCGGTCTTGTTGTCCGGACGAACGGAGAGGCCGCTGGGATCGATAAAGTGTTTGAGGAGTTTGCGGCGCTTTATGAGCGCTATCAGGCGATCTGTAAGGCGGCGGTGAGCCGGACATGTTACAGTGCGCTGTACAGGCCAGAGAGTTTTGCGGTGCGCGCGGTGCGGGATCTGAAGATCGGTGATGGACTGGAAGTCGTTACGGATCTGCCGGAAGTTTATAAAGAATTGCGGGATGCGTTAGGAATTTCAGACAGCAGGGCAGCGGAAGATTCCGGGACAGCCGCGGATTCTGAGGCGGCAGAAAGCTCTGCAGCAATAGCGGATTCCACATCGGCTTATTCTGCGCAGATGACGTGTTCCATGGCAGCAGGAATGCCATCGCTCAGACTTTATACGGATGATTTACCGCTCACAGCCCTCTACCACCTGGAGACGATCCTATCCCAGGCACTTTCAAAAACGGTATGGCTGAAGTCCGGCGGAAATCTCGTGATCGAGCCGACGGAGGCGCTCACGATCATCGACGTGAACACGGCAAAGAGTGTCTCAAAGAAAACTTCGGAGGAGACATACTTAAAGACGAACCTGGAGGCTGCGGAAGAGATCGCTGTCCAGCTCCGCCTGCGGAATCTTTCCGGTATCATCATCGTGGACTTTATAGATATGAAGGAAGAGGAGAGTCGGAAGACACTTCTCACCGCGCTGAGACGCGCTGTCGCGGCGGACTCGGTGAAGACGGTTCTTGTGGATATGACGTCTTTGGGCTTGGTGGAACTCACGAGAAAGAAGATCCGCAGACCGCTGCATGAGCAGGTGCGGTAGTTTGGGGAATGGAAACTGACGTCTGTTTAAGATCTGGGTAAATGGGTTAGAAAAACGGCGGCAGAAAAACTTGAAAAAATATGGAAAACACGAAAAAAACGATTGACAACACAAAAAATGTTTGATATAATTATCTAGTGTGCCGCACAGTGAGGTTTCCAAGCATTCCATATATGGAATCACCATAACTGGCGAGTAATGATAATAGGAGGTGCAATATGTACGCGATTATTGCAACTGGCGGTAAGCAGTATAGAGTAGCCGAGGGCGATAGCATCAAGATCGAGAGAATCGACGCAGAGGTTGGTTCTGCAGTAACTTTTGATCAGGTTCTTGCTGTTAACAACGGAGAGCTTACAATCGGATGCCCGACCGTTGAGGGCGCAACAGTATCTGCAACAGTAGAGAAAGTTGGCAAGGGCAAAAAAGTTATCGTTTACAAGTATAAGCGCAAATCTGGCTACCATAAGAAAAATGGCCACAGACAGCTTTATACTCAGGTTAAGATTGAAAAGATCAATGCTTAATTAAGATTATGATTCAGGTAAATATCCTGCGTGACAGGGACGAAGTAGTAAAGGGAATCGATATCAATGGTCATGCTGGCTATGCAGAATACGGACAGGACGTGATTTGTGCTGCTGTTTCCGCACTGGCTCTCAACATGGCAAATTCCGTTGAAAAATTTACGGACGACCACTTCGAAGGAAGTGCGGGGGAAGACGGCGGAAGCTTTTCTTTTTCCTTCCCAGATAAAATAAGTTCTGAGTCGCAGCTCCTCATGAAATCCCTGATTCTCGGACTCGAAAATATCCGGGATGAATATGGAGCAGAATATATCAAATTTCGATTCAGGGAGGTGTAACGATATGTTTAAGATGAACCTTCAGTTATTTGCTCATAAGAAAGGTGTTGGTTCCACAAAGAACGGACGTGATTCTGAGTCCAAACGCCTTGGAGCTAAGAGAGCAGACGGACAGTTCGTATTAGCTGGCAACATCCTTTACAGACAGCGCGGAACAAAGATTCACCCGGGTCTCAACGTAGGCATCGGCGGTGATGATACTTTATTCGCTAAAGTTGACGGTGTTGTTAAGTTTGAGAGAAAGGGCAGAGACAAAAAGCAGGTTTCTGTATATCCTCAGGCAATCAACGAATAATAACGATGAGCTCCATACTGGACGGTATGGAGCTTTTTTAAGATTTATGTGTAACAGTGAGACTTTGGATTCATAAAAAGAATAAGAAGCGGCACTGTTATATTTTATATTAAATAGTATTTTACTTGACTTGAAAGGTCTGCGTATTTGAGGCGCTGACCGGAATTTTATTGAGAGGACGGTTTTCCATGTTTACAGACAGTGCAAAAGTATTTATCAGATCAGGAAACGGCGGAAACGGACATGTGAGCTTCCGGCGTGAACTGTATGTTCCGAATGGAGGACCTGACGGCGGTGACGGCGGAAGAGGCGGAGACATCATCTTCGAAGTGGATGATGGACTGAACACGCTTGTGGATTTCCGTCATGTAAGAAAGTATGCGGCCGGAAATGGCGAAGAGGGCGGAAAACGCCGCTGCCACGGCGCTGACGGAAAGGACCTGATCGTCAAGGTCCCGGAAGGTACTGTCGTTAAGGACCTGGAAACCGGAAAAGTGATCACGGATATGTCCGGCGAGAACCGCCGGGAAGTGATCTTAAAGGGCGGAAAGGGCGGCCTTGGAAACATGCACTTTGCGACAGCAACGATGCAGGTTCCGAAATATGCCCAGCCGGGACAGCCGGGACAGGAACTCTGGGTACAGTTAGAGCTGAAGGTGATCGCTGATGTGGGACTTGTAGGTTTCCCGAATGTCGGTAAATCCACTTTGTTATCCCGTGTTTCCAACGCGAGACCGAAGATCGCGAACTATCACTTCACGACCTTAAATCCGCATCTCGGCGTGGTTAATTTAGGTGACGGAAATAGCTTTGTTATGGCTGATATCCCGGGACTGATCGAGGGGGCGTCCGAGGGAGCCGGTCTTGGACATGAGTTCCTTCGCCATATCGAGCGCACAAAGGTCCTGCTCCATGTGGTAGATGCCGCTTCCATCGAGGGACGTGACCCGATCGCGGATGTTCACGCGATTATGGACGAGCTTTCCGCGTACAACCCGGAACTCTTAAAGCTGCCGCAGGCCATCGCTGCCAATAAGCTGGACGCAGTCTATGATGAAGGCACGGATCCGCTTGCAGACTTAAAGAAAGAGTTTGAGCCGATGGAAATCCCGGTATTCGGAATTTCTGCAGTCAGCGGAGAAGGCGTGAATGATCTTCTGTATTATCTCTACGATGTGATCAAGAATACAGACCGCACACCGAAGATCTTCGAGAAGGAATTCGAGATCGAGTACGTTGGCGATCGTTCCCTTCCGTACACCGTCGAGAAGGACGAAGAGGGAATCTATGTGGTCGAGGGACCGAGAATCGAGAAGATGCTTGGCTATACGAACCTGGATTCTGAGAAAGGCTTCGATTTCTTCCAGAAGTTCTTAAAGCAGTCCGGAATTCTTGCGGACCTTGAAAAGGCAGGAATTCAGGAGGGTGACACAGTCCGCATGTACGGACTTGTCTTTGACTACTATAAATAATGCATCGGATCTCTCCGGGCGTTCTGCGGGAATATTCGGGGAGCCATGCTTTTCCATATATGAAAAGGAGTTATTATGACCAGCAAACAGCGTTCCTACTTAAAGGGACTTGCAATGACAATGGATGCCGTTTTACAGATCGGTAAATCCAGCCTCACACCGGAGATCACAAAATCCGTTGAGGAAGCGTTAAACGCGAGAGAATTAATTAAGATCCATGTTCTGAAGAACTGCGTAGATGACGGAAAAGACCTTGCGCAGATCCTCGCAGAGCGTACCCATTCCGAGGTCGTACAGGTGATCGGAAAGATGATCGTTCTGTACAAGCCGGCGAAAGAAGAGAAAGACCGGAAGATCGTTCTTCCGTAACATGTGTGACTATCGCGGCAGCCTGAGACTGTCTGACTTTTGGGCTTTGCGCGGGCAAAGGAGGATACGATGAGACGCATCGGTATTCTTGGGGGAACATTTGACCCGGTCCACAACGGACATCTGCTTCTCGGGGAGCAGGCGTACCGGGAATATGGGCTGGACGAGATCTGGTTTATGCCGTCTCATGTTCCGCCGCACAAAAAAGATCATCATATCACGGACGGGGAGACGCGCATTAAGATGCTGGAGCTTGCCACGGAGTCGGTTCCGTACTTTTCTGTTTCCGATTTTGAGATGGGACGGGAGGGAAATACCTATACGGCGCAGACTCTGGCACTCTTAAAAGAGGCGTACCCGGACGTGGAAGTCTATTTTATCATCGGGGCAGATTCCCTGTACCAGCTGGAGACATGGTATCACCCGGAACAGGTGATGGCGCAGGCGGTGTTGCTGGTATCCGGAAGAACATATGAGGATGGTGGCGTTTCTTTAGAGGATAAGGTCGCTTACCTCAATGAGAAATACGATGCGGACATCAGGATCCTCCATAATCCGAAGATCGGGGAGGCGTCCGCGGATATCAGGAGAAGAGCGGCTGCAGGAGAAGATCTCTCAAAAGATATGCCGGAAGCTGTTGCTGAGTATATCAGGGAAAATGGATTATACCTGGATAAGCAGCCAGTCTGATGCTTCGATATGGGAACTATATATGATCGTAAGAAAAACAGGTAAAGGTCAATGACCCGCATGGAAGAACAGATATTTATGTGGGACATATTCAGAAAGAAGATTCATTATGGATAGTCGGGTACCTGAAATCAGAAAACATTTAAAGAAAAAACTCGATTCGTACCGCTATGAGCACACGCTTGGCGTGGAGTTTACCAGCCAGGCGCTTGCGATGCGATATGGGTACGATCTTGATAAAGCCGATCTTGCGGGACTTCTGCATGACTCGGCAAAACGTTTTGAGAATCCGGTCATGCTTCAGAAATGTCTGGACCGCAATATCCCGGTAACTGCCGAGGAAGAGCGGGATCCGTCCCTGCTTCACGCGAAGCTCGGGGCATGGATGGCAGAACATAAGTACGGAGTGGAAGACCCGGAGATCTTAAGCGCGATCACCTGCCATACAACGGGAAAGCCAGGCATGAGTCTGCTCGACAAGATCCTTTATGTGGCGGATTATATTGAACCGAGACGATCCAAGGCGGCGAACCTTACGGCTATGCGGAAGCTGGCGTTCATTGATCTCGATGAGGCGTGCCTCGAGATCATGGACAGCATTCTTGTATATTTAAAGAGCACGGGCTGCCAGATCGATCCGATGACAGAGGCGGCATGTGAGGACATGCGCCGTGTCGTTGCGGAAAAGAAGAAAGAGACAGCCGGAGAGGCATCAGCCGCGGCCGGAACAACCCACCAGGACAAGGAGGAACAAGCAGTTGAATCAGTCAAAAGAAATGGTAAAACTTGCAGTCGAGGCTTTGGAAGAGAAAAAAGGCGAAGACATAAAAATTATTGATATCGCGGGCGTTTCCGTAATCGCGGATTACTTCGTTCTCGCAAGCGCTTCCAACTCAAACCAGACACAGGCTTTAGTTGATAACGTAGAAGAAAAACTTTTCAAGGCCGGTTATGAGTGCCATCAGAAAGAAGGCAGCATGAGCTCCACATGGGTCCTCATGGACTACGGCGATGTGATCGTACATGTATTCTCCAAGGAAGACCGTCTGTTCTATGATTTAGAGAGAATCTGGAGAGATGGAAAGATCGTGGAGTCTGTGGACGAGCTGTAAGAGGATAAGAGTAAAAAAACGAAGAACGTGTTTTCCGCCATACCTTAAATAAGATGTATGGAATCGGAAAGCACGTTTTCTATTATTCTATCTTAAATTATTTTAAGCTTACTTTTAAAGCGGCTCTATTTTGGAGACTTATGAATGCAAAAGCTACAGTTCTGTCAGTAGAAATGCCATATACAATGGCAATGTAAGAATCTGCTCGTTACGTCCGACGTTGTAGTCCCCAAGCTTAATTGCATGGTAAACGTGATATTTTTCGGGATGGTGTAAAATCGTCTTGGTACTTTTGGTATTGCCGGTTGCTGCCTTGACTTCGACCAGCGTACATTCCCCCTGATATCGAATCACGAAATCCATTTCCAGCCCACTGTCCTTATGGAAATAATATAACTTGCGTCCCATTTTTCCCAAAATATCTGCAATCAGATTTTCGAAGATAGCTCCCTTATAGCCGTGGAGGTTTCCTCTCAGAATATCAAACTGTGTGCCGTCCTCCAACATGCTGACAAATAAACCGCAGTCACGCATATATACTTTAAATACATCTTCTTCAGCATTCCCATCCAAAGGCAGTTCTGTAATGGACAGATTGTAAGCACGGACAATGATCCCAGCATCTTCGATCCATTGCAGACTTCCGGCATACTTTGATGAAGTGGATCCTTTTCTTACAATGGAATACTGGAATTTCTTGTTTTCCTTGCTGAGCTGTTTCGGAATGGACTGAAAACATTCTTTGATCTTTGATTTATCTTTCTTTTCTGCGTACTTTACCATATCATCTTCATAGGAACGGACAATATCACGCTGGATCTGCAGAACCGCATCCATCTGTTTTGTATTTACGAAGGTCTGCACAGCATCCGGCATACCACCAACAACCGTATATTGTAAAAGCAACTGTTTCATACGGTTATGTAAAGCTTCCGGTATTGGCACTTCTTTCTGCAGGCTTTGCCTCAGCATATTGATTACAGGGGCAGCAATGCCATTGGCCCATAAAAATTCCTCAAAATCCAGAGGATACATATCAATAACTGTTTCAGAACCGACTGGAACAGATTTCGGTTCTTTTCCGTATCCTTTCACGCCCAATAAGGAACCGGTCCCAATTACATCATAACGTCCGTCAATCCGGAAGAATTTAAGCGCAGTACGAGCTTCCGGGCACTCCTGGATTTCATCCAGAATCAGCACTGTATTGCCACTTTCAAATATCGCTTCGCTGCCTAACAGAGCGGACAACATCATCACGATCGTATCTACTTCCAGGGAGCCGGAAAAGACAGAAGCATAGTCCGGATTTTCGAAAAAGTTCAGGTATACGACATGCAATGGATCCACGAAAATATAGCTGCTTTTGGCGGTGATCCGGAAAATGTTACGATCTGCGGTGAATCAGCAGGTGGAACTGCGGTATATACGCTTCTGGCGGCTCCGACTGCAAAAGGAACTTTCCAGAAAGCGATTGCCCAGAGCGGTCTGGCTGGAAACGTCACGAATCCACAGACACACCGTCTCAACAATGGGCTTTTTTTGAAAAAACTGGGGTTAAATGAAGGTGATATCAGTGAACTTCTCACTATGGATGTGGAACGCATGATTGATGCGGCCGGTTATGTACTTGCCCACAACAATGTGGAATATCCGGGAATCCTGGTATCAGGTCCGGTAATTGATGATCTGATCCCGTGGACACCGTGGGAGGCCATTGAGAATGGCAATGCAGATGATGTGACCTGTATGTTTGGCACATGCCGGGATGAAGGAAATCTGTTTTATGCCCTGGGAATGACGCCAAAATCCTGGAAGGAGATTCAGCGTATGCTGGAACTGAACGGCATATCGGAAAAACTGGAAGATTTGAAGAAGTTGTATCATGGCATGAGCGAGAAAAAAGCAATGCAGTCCATTGGAAGAGACAGAATGTTCTGGGTCGATTACATGAAATGCACATTGGCAAAGGCGGAGCGTGGAACCGTGTATTCCTTCCGCTTTGATTTTGAACCGTTTTTAGCCAGAATTGCCGGATTGCATGCGACACACGGCATGGATATCTGCTGTGGGCTTGATACCTGGAGCGGAAAAATGTACCTGCCAAACCTGCTGACATCAAAAAAACGTCTGCAGGCAATACACAAGGTAATGCACGGCACTTTCGTGGATTTTTGCAAAGCAGGCATTCCAGATCTGCACACGGATGAAAAGTGGAAACCGTATATCCCGGAAAAACCATACACGTTTATTTTTAATGATATATGTTCCCATACAAACAGTACTAATCGGATCAATTAAGAGCTGTGGAAAGATATTGAGTTATACAATCAAAAGTAAAGAATAGACCAGGGAAAATTATCCCTGGCTTACTTTTCGCATGGAAATTTTACATCCATTTTCTCAGTAAAATGAATTTTTTCTGTGCCGGCCTCGATAGCTGTTTTGTAATACCAGCATTTATGATTGATAAAATCCAGAGTTTCCTGCAGCTCAGCTATTTGCTTTTCTACGGCCTGTTTCCGTTCCAGAAACATATGATAACGCTCTTGCAGGGACGCATCGCCCTGGAGTACCCACTCGGTAAACTGCCGGATATCTTTTATG
>CAVIYT010000210.1:0-13925 GCA_963646925.1 Paludibacteraceae bacterium | reverse complement strand
AATCCATGGATCCGGCTACCGGCACTGTAAAGTTCCGCGAGCAGGACTAAGCCAAAATCAAATCCGCAAAATTTACCGCAGATTGCGATTCAAAAAATATCACAGCAAATATCAAAATGGGCACTCAGCTCTCCGTCAAAAACGACAGAAAGCCGAATGCCCATTTTCATTATCTGCATTTATTTAATTTTTTCGGATCCGCACACTTCCCTGTCTTCCGCACAGCAGCATGCACCCCGTCCGAATATTCTTACTTCTTCTCCTCTTTCGGCAGCGGAATCGCAAGAACCGTCTGGATCACCTTGTTCTCCACCTTCATGATCTTCAACAGGTAGTCCCCGATCCGGACACTTCCCTTCTCGCCGACCTTCGGGATATGCCCAAGCCTGGATACCATAAAGCCGTTCAGCGTGTCAAAGTTATCCTTATCTTCCTTATCAAATTCCACCCCAAGAGTCTCTTCCACGTCATCTAAGAGCGTGAGCCCTGTAAGCTCATATGTACCATTCTTTCTGGAAACGATATCCGGCTCTTCCTTGTCGTACTCATCCAGGATGTTTCCGACGATCTCCTCCAGAATATCTTCCATCGTGACGATACCCGCGAGCTGACCGTACTCGTCCACCACCAGCTCGATGTGGATCTTCTGGGATTGCATCTCTTTAAAGAGGGAGTTGATATTCTTCGTCTCCGGAATAAAATGGGGACTTCTGAGCAGACCCTTGATCTTTTTGATCGGCGTGTTTAAATGTTCCTTGGAATCCGTATAGTGAAGCATGTCCCTCATGTGGAGAATCCCAATGATATTGTCGATATCTTCCTCATAGACCGGGAATCGCGAATAATTCGCTTCCTTCACCACATAATCCAGCGCTTCCTTAAGCGTGATCTCCCCGTCTAACGCAAGGACAGCCGTGCGGTGCGTCATGATATCCGCCGCCACCTTGTCGTCAAACTCGAAGATATTCGTGATCATCTCCGCCTCGCTGGCCTCCAGGACACCCTGTTCATGCCCCTCATTGACCATATACATGATGTCTTCCTCGGTCACGTTGTCATCCTTTTCCCGGATGTTGATGCCCACCGCCTTTAAAGAAATATAGGCGAACTGGTCCATCAGCCACGCGAAGGGAAACAGACATTTTGTCACAAGCTCCACAAGCGGAAGCACCTTATAACAGAACCGGATCGGACTCTTCGCCGCGATGCGCTTCGGGATCACGATTCCCAGTCCCGTGAGCAGGAACGCGATTCCCACAAGTCCCGCGACATATGAAATTCCGACCGCCGCCAGACGCGGCATTCCTGTACGCACCCCGAGCAGCGCCGTGAGATTCTTTACCACAAACGCCAGAGAAAACGCGCCCATCGCTAACGTCAGAATACTCGTCGCCAGCTGGTTCGTGCGGATAAAGAGGTATGGATCCTCCTGGATTTTCAGCAGTTTTTCCGCCCTCTCGTTCCCCTCGTCGCGCTCATCCTCCAGCGCGCTGGTGTTCAGCGCCTGAACCGCCGCGCCGAATCCGTACATCACCGCAAACAGAACCACCGATGCGGCAAATAAAACAATTCCTATCCACGAATTGCCATCGTCCATGAAATTTAAAACACTCCTTTATCGTTTTCCGTATATTTCCCGACCGGCATTTTCCCAAAAACGAGAACCAGCCAGGCTCTTTTACTATTTCCGTCCGTAACTGTTCAGTACCCTCACCTACAGAACCTGCCACTGGCAGCTTCTTCCGGATGCATGGCAACAGTTACGTGCAAAAATCCATTCTAAATCGGCTTCGCCGATGGGATTTTTGCCTTCCAGCCTAAACTTTCTTACGGTCAGCGCAGCAAGTGCGCAGACCTACTGAATAGTTACTTCCGTCCACTATACCATCAATTCCATGCCTCGTCAAGGAATACCCCCGTGATTATGTAACAGGTTCCGCCCCGTTCACAGGCACTTTCCTAATAGCATCCAAGTTCCAGGCTGACCTTTAACGCCTCGTTCACCTGGTCCAGCAGCTCCCCATCGATATGGCAGATCTTTTCCCTAAGTCTCTGCTTGTCGATGGTCCGAAGCTGCTCCAACAGGATCACCGAGTCTTTTACCATGTCGCAGTCTCTGGCTGAAAGCTCCACATGGGTCGGAAGCTTCGCCTTATTCATCCTCGATGTGATCGCCGCGCAGATCACCGTGGGGCTGTGCTTGTTCCCCACATCGTTCTGGATCACGAGCACGGGGCGCACGCCTCCCTGCTCCGAACCGACCACCGGTCTTAGATCTGCATAATAGATATCGCCCCGTCTGATAATCACAAGTCTCACACTCCGCCTGAATTTCTTTGCGGACAGCCGTTTCCGGTCCGTGCCCGCTGACACGGATCCCGGCAGCTGCCGCTCTCTCTTAAGAAGCAGCAAAACGCTTCCTATAGTCCAGAGTATTTCCCACTTATGATATTTTATTCAGACGCACCTGTTTTCGAGCATGACCAGCCCCATTCTCAACCGGTATCACCTTCAGCCCGCAGACATCCGTTTTTCCAGAAAAACGCAAGATCTAGAATCCCTCATACTCCTCATCCATGCACATCATGCCGCCGACTTCTCTTCCATTCTTCACATACCGTCTCGGCACACGTTTCCCGATGAGGCACGGGATCTCGTAATGGAATCCGCCGGAAACCTCCGCAAGCTCCTCCATGGTGATCTCCTGATCCCCGTCTCTTCCCACGAGAGTCACGAGATCTCCCTCTTTCGCCTCCGGGATCCCCGTGAGGTCCGCCATAAACTGGTCCATGCAGACGCGGCCTAAAATCTTCGCCCTCTTTCCATGGATCAGGACATCGCCCTTTCCGGAGAGATTTCTCGGATATCCGTCCCCGTAACCTGCACAGATCGTGGCGATCCGCATGGTCTTCTCCGCCTTAAAGGTTCCGCCGTAGCTCACCTCAGTCCCCGGTCCGATCTTCTTGATGTAAGTGATAAAGCTCTTTAACGCCATCGCCGGTTTCAGGGTGATAATATCCTGTTTTACCTCATCCGACGGGTACATTCCGTAGATCGTGATTCCGGCCCGGACCGCGTCCATGTTGAAATCAGGCAGTTCCACGATTCCTGCGCTGTTGGAACAATGGCAGACCGGAACTTTTACGCCTGCTGCCTTCACGGCGTCGCAGAATGCGCGAAACCGTCCGTACTGTTCCGTGACATTCGTCTTATCCGCCTCATCCGCCCTTGCGAAGTGGGTGAACATGCCGCGGATCTCAAGATTCGGAAGCTTCGCGATCTCCTTTACAGTCTCCACAGACTTCTCATCCGGGAAAAGTCCGATCCGGCTCATTCCCGTATCCACCGCGATATGGATCTTCGCGGTCTTTCCTTCCAAAACAGCCGCGTCTGACAGTTCTTTTGCCTTCTGATACTCAAACACCGGCAGGCTGATCTCTTTTTCAAGACATTCCTTGTAGCGGCTTGCCGCCACCGGGCCAAGGCTTAAGATCTCTTTTTCGATCCCATGTCTTCTGAGGTGAAGTCCCTCCTCCACCGTCGCCACCGCATAACCGCAGACAAAGCGGTCGATGGTCTTCGCCACCGGAACCGCCCCGTGTCCGTACGCGTCCGTCTTTACCACTCCGTACATCTTCGTTCCCGGATGAAGATTGTTCTTCATGGCTTCCATATTTTCTTCAATACGCCCGAGGTCCACCTCCGCGTAGATTCTGTCAAATTCCATCTCTATATACCTCCGAAAGGTGATCCGCGATCTCACCCGCCAGCACTCCGTGAACTCCGAAATGTTTTTCAGCCGCCTCACCGGCGAGACCATGTACATAAACGCCGAGGGCCGCCGCGTCGCTCTCTTCCAGTCCCAGCGCAATGAGTCCGGCGATCACACCCGTCAACACATCACCGGAACCGCCCTTTGCCATCGCCGGCGTTCCGCTTCCGTTCACGAACGTCTTTCCGTCTCTTCCAGCGATTACCGTCGCCGCGTCCTTTAAGACGCATACCACGCCGTACTGGTCCGCGAACTCCCTGGCGGTGCGGATCGGATTCTCCTTCATTTCCTCTATCTGAATTCCTGTGAGCCGCGACATCTCTTTCATATGCGGCGTCACAATAATATTTTCCGTAAAATAGCCTGTCAGTTCCCGGTATTCCGCCGCAAGATTCAAGGCGTCCGCGTCAAGAATGATCGGGACATAAGCATCCTTCAAAACATTTTCCACCATGTATCTGGCGTAGTCTTCCATGCCGATTCCAGGTCCCAGGACGATCACGTCCGCCCATTCCGTCTCCCTCGCGATCTTTCTCGCAAAGTTCTCCGGATCTTTCTCCGCTTCCTTTGTATCGTAAGTGGATAAAATGGCCTCCGGAAGCTTTTCCTGAACGATCAGCCGGTTCTCCTCCGGGGTAAAGACTTTCACAAGTCCGGCCCCCATCCGGTATGCCGCCCTGGCAGAAAGCAGGGCAGCTCCTGCCATGTTTTTTGCCCCCGCCATCACGAGGACTTTTCCGTAAGTTCCCTTGTTGGAGTCAGCCATGCGGGCCGGGATCCTTAAAAGATCTTCCCTGTCCAACATCTGGACATGTTTTTCCCGCTCCGCGTCGCTCTCAGGCACAAAGCCCACATCTTTCACGAGAAGCTGTCCGCAGAGCTCCCGCCCCGGAAACAGCACCTGTCCAAGCTTCTTTTCCCAAAAGGTGACCGTCACGTCCGCCCGGACCGCGTCTCCCATCACGCTTCCGTTGTCGGAGCTGATGCCCGACGGGATATCAACGGCGATGACCTTCATGTCCTCCTGTTCATTGATCCACTGGATCAATTTCCGGTACGCGCCCTCCACATTTCTCGAAAGTCCGATTCCGAAGACCGCGTCCAGGATCACGCCGCGGCAGATCCGTTTTTTCTCTAAATTCTTCGAAAAAGGCTGCGCCGGAAGTTTCTTTTCCGCCGGATCCAGCAGGTCTTCCGCCGTCATCACCGGAATCCCCAGCCGCTTTACGATATTTAACTGGGCTTCCAGCTCCTCGCTTCCTTTTCCATCCCGCTGCGGGAAAACGATCTTCACATCATATCCCTTTAAGAACAGCATTCTGGCGGCGGCGACTCCATCCGCCCCGTTATTTCCAAAACCGCAGACCGACCAGACGGTCTCTGCCTGCTCTTTTTCCAATATCTCCTCCGCTTTCTCCGCAACGGCCATCGCCGCCCGCTCCATCAGGACTAAGGACGGGATCCCGTACCCCTTGATGGACCTTGTATCGAACGCTTTCATTTCTTTTCCGCTGAGAACTGCTTTCATCCGGCATCCCCCTCTCCGACGGCAAACGCCATCGCATGGTCTTTCGTGTCAGAGATCGACACTTCGATCTTTCTCACTCCGAGGTCTTCTGCCTTTTTCGCGGCTCCCTCGTGAAGTTCCACATAGGGCTTTCCGAGCGGATCTCTCAGGACCTCCACATGGACCGGCATAAACTCCCGGAATCCTGTCCCGAAGACCTTCGCCACCGCTTCTTTAACGGCAAAAGTGCCGGCAAGGACCCGGGGATCTCCCTTTGCCTGCCGGCGCTCACGCTCGGTATAGATACGCGACAAAAAAGCCTCTTTTTCACAGGCTTTTTTCACGCGTTCGATTTCGATCAAATCACAGCCAACTCCAATCAACATGTCTCATTGGTTCCCGTCTGTTCTGCTTTTTCCTTTGCTTTCCGCTCCCGCTCATCCTGCATGCTGCAAACACGGTAGGAAAGACGCATCAGGCTCTCGGAGAGGTGGACATTCTCAACGACCACATCATCCGGAACATTTAAATCTGTATGGGCAAAGTTCCAGATCGCCTTGATTCCGGCCTTTACCAGGCGCTCCGCGATCTCCGGTGCTTTGGACTTCGGGATCGTGAGGGCCGCGATCTGCACCTCGTTGTCCACAATAAACTGCTCAAGGTCATCGATTCCACGGATCTCAACGCCGCGGACCACGAGACCGATCAGGCGCGGGTTGATATCGAACATTCCCTTGATCATGAAGCCGCGCTTCTCAAAATTTGTATAGTTGGCGATGGCCTGTCCAAGATTTCCGGCACCGATGATAATGAGGTTGTGCTGTCTGTCGATTCCTAAGATCCTTGCGATCTCGGTGTAGAGATACTTTACATTATAGCCGTATCCCTGCTGGCCGAATCCGCCGAAATTGTTGAGGTCCTGACGGATCTGGGACGCAGTCACCTTCATTCTGGCGCTCAGCTCATTGGAAGAGATCCTCTCGATTCCCTCCTCCATCAGCTCGCCCAGATATCTGTAATAGCGCGGAAGTCTGGAAATAACCGCCTTTGAAATCTGTCTTTCGTCTGTCATTTTATGGTTTCACCTTCTCAAAACTTTTCATATAACGCTGGTTTCTATTATACCCATATCTATATTATTTGTCAAATCCTTGTCAATGAATTTGGATGAATCAACGCGGCGGCCTGTTCTGCCTTCCCAAAAAAAGAAAATGCCCCGCCCAAAATCTCCCCAGACTGGACGGAACATTTTCTTTTTAGAGTATGTCTGTATCTGAATAAAGAAAGTTGTCTTATGTAAGTCTGACCTACGCGTACTGTACAAAGTAACCGAAGATCAGGATCGCGGATCCTAAAAGCATCCAGATTCCGAACAGCTTGCCCATGAACTTCATCCAGCGGTCGTAGGTGATACCGGTTGCGCCGAGGAATCCCATAAGAGCGGATGCGTGCGGAAGAATATAGTTGCAGAATCCATCACCGAACTTGTAAGCAAGAACTGCTGTCTGTCTTGTCACACCCGCAACGTCAGCAAGCGGAACCATAACCGGCATGACAACGGCTGCCTGACCGGTACCGGATGTAACGAAACCATTGACGATAACGTTCATGATAAGCATAACGGCCGGTTTTAAGAAGTTCGGGAACAGGGACAGCATATTTGCAAGTCCGTAAACAACCGTGTCGAGAACCTTTGCAGACTGAAGGATTAGGGCAACAGTAGCGCCGAGACCTACGATCATAGCTGCGGAAGTCATGTTCTTCGCGCCTTTTACAAAGTTTGTAGCGATGGTGCTCGGATTGTATCCGTAAACAAGTCCGCCGATGAATGCCATCCAGAACATGCACACAGCAGTCTCAACAAGTCCCCAGCCGCGGGTGATGCAGCCGTACATTAAGGTACCGAAAGAAATTAAGAATACTGCTAAAACATACGGATGACGCTTGTCGACCTCGACCTGGGATCCGGAAACGTCAAAACTGCTGACACCTTCCGCGCCGTAAATTGCGCTCTTTGTCGGGTCCTTCTTGCAGCGCTCGCCGTACCAGATGATGTAAGCGGCTGTTACCACATAGAAGAGAACGAAGCTCACGATACGGAGCCACATACCGGAGTATGCCGGAAGTTCTGCCAGATCCTGCGCAACGGCTGTTGTCGGTGCAAGAATACCAGTGGAGAAACCGATGCCGACACCGAGAAGGACGATCGCTACACCGACGATGGCATCATATCCAAGCGTTGCGGCGAGCATGACACCTAACGGCGCGAATCCGATAAACTTGTTTGTGGACTGCGTGATACCGATGAACGCGAAGATCAACAGTATCGCAGGTATGAATATCTTCTCCTTACCCTTACACTTCATCGCCATCTTTCCACAGTATGCGTGGAACATGCCGGTGGATAAGATAACTTCAAGGCATCCTGCAATCACGATCAGCGGGAAGATAATGTCAGCCTGTTTGGAAAGGCCCTGCATCACGAAGTTCGGGATCTTCCAGACCGGAACCGGTTCGCCCTCTACTTCATGATAAGACTCTACGATAACTGTGGTGTTGCCGGCCTCATTCTTCTCACGGTCATATTCATGTGCCGGGATCAGATATGTCATGATCGAAACAAAGATCAATAACATAAAGATAATAACATAAGAATGCGGCATTTTAAACTTCTTTTTTTCCATAGTAATATCCCCTGTTCTTAGGTTCCGGCAGGTCTCACGCTGCCGGTGTGTCTTATGGTACCCTTTTCGCTTTTAAGCCTCGGAATTCTCTTTTGCCAGTTTTTCCTTGAATTCCTCTTTCACTTTCTTTAAAAGCTCCGGATCTTCGATAAGCTCCAGTGCAGTTCCAGCGACGATCTTTGCTCCGTAGATCACTGCGTCATGGGCTGCCTCTGTCTTACCTGCCTCGATGTACTCCTGAGAGTGGGCTGCTGCCCCCGGCGCTACGAATGCGATTCTCGCGCATGTTCCCGGAACACGTCTCATGACATTTCCGAAATCGGTGGAACCCGTCTTCTCTCTCGCCGGTCCGATCTGCGGCGCATGGATCTCCTCGGCCTGCTTCATCACAAGATCATTTAAGGTGATGACCGGGATCTTGTTGTCCACTTCCTTCTCCTTGATGATCTCAACCTCGGTCTCCGTCATCATGGCTGCGCCCTTTAAGACCTTCTCAAAACGCTCGCAGACTGTATCGAGATATGCGCGGTTGTAAGAGCGGACATAGACGCTCGCCTCAGCGTAAGCCGGAACCACATTTGCCGGTGTTCCGCCGCAGTTCACTACCGTGTAGTGCATCTTCACGTCGGAATTTACATGCTCTCTCAAAAACTCGATTCCCTGGAATGCAAGGATCAGGCCGTCAAGAGCACTTCTTCCCTTCTCCGGCTTGATCGCCGCATGGGAGCTCACACCGTGGAAGATCACTTTATACTTAGTGTTTGCAAGAGACTTCACATCCACCTGGGTCGCCGGACCGCCGTGCATCATGAGCGCAACGTCCAGCTCCTCAAATGTGCATCCATTCTGGATCATCCTGATCTTTCCGCTGACACTCTCCTCGGCAGGAGTTCCATAAACTGTGATCGTGTACGGTTCCTTGATGTCCGCGTCCTTCAACGCCTTAGCGGCTGCTAAGATCGACGGTCCCTGCATATGATGTCCGCAGGCATGTCCGATTCCCGGCAGAGCATCATACTCACAGAGCAGTCCGATATTCGGCCCGCCCTCGCCGTGGCTGTAGACAGCCTTAAACGCCGTCTCGATTCCCACAACACTCTTCTCTACCTGAAAACCCTCTTTCTCAAGCCAGTCAGTGAGAAGCTTATGTGCATGGAACTCCTCCATTCCGATTTCCGGATGGTCGAAGATATCGTCCGCCATATCTGTCATCTCGTTCCGGATCCCATCGATATCCTGGAACATGGCTTCCTTCAACATAAAAAGCACCTCCGTTGTTTGATACCACAATGATACCAGACACCCAAGGTGCTCGTGAAATATATAAAACTTAAGATTATTATTTACTTTTACAACATATTTTACTTTTCTTTCCAGCCCTTCTCTCCCCGTTCATCCAGCCCCAGCGCCGATGAACCTCCAGGCACGGACCGCCTGATTCCGGGGAGCTGGCTTCCTCTTAGCTCGCAGGAGAATGCGTTGGAGGACAGGGGGCACTTGTTTGAGCCGCAGGCGAGTTGTGCCTCCTGTTCTCCGCCTTTAGCATTCTTCTGCAAGCTTAGAGGAACCCTCCCCGAAATCCACCAAGTGTCCGCGCCTGGAGGTCCATTGGCGCGTACCCCTCGAAACGAACAATCTCTGAACTATCTCTCTAAAAAACTTCCTCCAAACTCCTTTAAAACATCCACCAGACCTCTCATATAAGCCGGAAGTTCATCGCCCTTTTTGAACGCTACAACCACATCCCGTTTATGCCTCTCAATATCCAAAATATAATAATTCACCGGTTTCCTATAATGAAAATTCACCGCATACGCCTCACGGATAAACGTGATTCCAAGGCCTTCCGCCGCCATCTGCACCGCCGTCTCCATACTCCGGATCACCCGGATTCTCCCCGGCGTCACGCCATAATGCTTCAAGATCGCGTCCTCAATCTTCCTGCTGCTCTGCCAGGCCGTATGTAAGATCAGCGTCTCCCCATTCAAATACTCCGGCTTCAGCTTCCGGTACCTGCTTCCAGGTACATACTCCGCCTTCTCATTGATCTCATGACAGACCGGGACCGCCGCGAGAAATTCCTCCTGAAATAAGAGTTCTGTATCCATGTTCCCCTTCACGTCCGTCCGGTTCAACACGATCATATCAAGTTCGCCGTTCTTAAACATCTCCCCGATATCCGTGAGATTTCCCTCCCGGATCACCAGATCGATCTCCGGCCAGCGCTTCTCATACTCCGCGATCACCGGCGGCAGGAAAAAACAGCCCCGCCGCTGGGAGATTCCAAGACGGATCCGCCCGGCAGTCTCCCTGGATATCTTTTCGATCTCCTCGTTGAATTCCCGCTCCAGTTCCAGCATCTTTTCCGCCCGTTTCACATACTGTTCTCCGGCGTAAGTCAGCGTAAACTTCTTTCCGCTCCTGTCAAACAGGGGAGTCCCAAGGTTCTTTTCCAGATTTGTGATATAAATGCTGAGCGCGGGCTGGGAGATATAAAGTCGCTCCGCCGCTCTCGTCAGGTTTCCAAGCTCCGCCAAAGTACAGACGTATTTCTGTTCCCGAAGATCCATGAATATCGCTCCTCTCTCAGATCCGCCGCATCCAGAACTGAAAATCATATATTTTTCAAATTCTGAAAGCAATCGGATCCGATTCTGACTGTCGTGATTTCTTTCATTTTTATATTCATTATTGTATCATCTTAACGAAAGATTGACAAACTGTCTTATGAAATAGCCACTATATAAAATACTTAATTTCATTATTTGTTTTTCTTATTGAGAGTTTTTCTCAAAAAAGAGCCAGCTTATTCAGCCAGCTCTTCCCACTTCTCATAGAGAGTCTCAAGTTTCCCTGCGATCTCCTCTTTTTCTTTATTTAATTCCATGAGCTTCGCCACGTCGGAGAAGACACTCTCGTCGCAGAGAAGTCCGTCGATCTCGCCGTCTCTCGTCTCCAGTTTGTGGATCTCATCCTCGACTTTTTTGAGATCATTCTGGCGCTTTCTCTGGCGGGCCTGTTCTTCCTTCTGGGCTTTCCAGTCCAGCTTTCCGCCTGCATCCGTGCTGCTCTCCGCAGCTTTTCCGGAAGTCTCGACCGCCGCGCCTGTCTTTGACGCACCGAATCCGACGATTCCGCCAGCGCTCTCCACATTCTCGGTTCCAAAATGGGCGTTCATCATCGCCTCATGTTTTTCCAGATAATAATCGTAGTTTCCGATGTAATTCATCATCCGCTTTCCGGTGAGATCTAAGATCCTCGTTGCGGTCTTATTGATAAAATATCGGTCATGGGAGACATAGAGCACCGTTCCGCCGTAGTGGCTCAAGGCGTTCTCCAGAATCTCCTTTGATGTGATATCAAGGTGGTTTGTCGGCTCATCCAGGATCAGGAAGTTCGCCTCGGAGAGCATGAGCTTCGCTAAGGAAACACGTCCTCTTTCGCCGCCGCTTAAGTCCCCGATCCGCTTAAACACATCGTCCCCGGTAAAGAGGAACGCCGCCAGCGTGCTTCTGATCTGGGTGTTGGACATTCCCGGGTAAGCATCGGAGATCTCCTCAAACAGCGTCTTTTCCATGTGGAGGACCTGGTGATCCTGGTCATAATAGCCGATGTGGACTCTGGAACCGAGAATGATCTCGCCGTCATCCGGCTCCACGAGGCCGTTGATGATCTTTAAGATCGTGGTCTTTCCCGTTCCGTTGTCGCCGATGATTGCCACACGCTCACCGCGCTTTACATCGAAATTCAAGTCTGTAAATAATGTCTGGGAACCAAAGGATTTCGCCAGTCCGTTTACCGTCAGAACATCGTTTCCGCTTAAGATATTCGGCTCTAAGCGGATATCCATAGCATCGTTGACCTCCGTCGGCTTCTCCAGGACTTCGATCTTATCGAGCATCTTTTCCCGGCTCTCCGCCCGCTTGATGGATTTCTCCCGGTTAAAGGATTTTAACTTTTCGATGACCGCTTCCTGGTGCTTGATCTCCTGCTGCTGGTTCAAGTACGCCTTCATCTGGATCGCGCGCATCTGCGCCCGCTTCTCACTGTAGGCCGTATAGTTTCCGGAGTAGACCATGGCATGTCCGTTGTCAAGCTCGATGACTTTTGTCACGATCTTATCGAGGAAATACCGGTCATGGGCAACGATGAGGACGGCACCGCGGTAGTTTAAGAGATATGTCTCCAGCCATGCGATGGAGGACATATCCAGGTGGTTCGTCGGCTCGTCGAGAAGAATGATATCCGGGTTTGTGAGAAGAAGTTTGCCTAAGGAAACCCGTGTCTTCTGTCCGCCGGAAAGTGTGGAGATCTGCTTGGAGAACTCCTCCTCCGTAAATCCAAGTCCCTTTAAAACGCCGACGATCTCACTCTTCCAGGCGTAGCCGTTGATGAGCTCGAACTCATGGCTTAAGCGGCTGTACTGGTTCATCATGGTCTCCAGCTCTTCCCCGGACGCTGTCTTCATGGAATTTTCCAGATCTCTCAGGCGGTTTTCCACGGCGATGACGGACTTTTTCGCGTCCAGCATCTCCTCGTAGATGGTCCGGTGGCTCAAAAGATCCTGGTTCTGCGCCAGGTATCCAAGTGTCTTTCCGCTTCCCAGCACCACCTCTCCGGAGTCCGCCGGAAGTTCGCCCACGATGATCTTTAAAAGCGTCGATTTTCCCGCGCCGTTGATGCCGACGATCGCCGCTTTCTCATGGTCTTCAATATGAAAGGAAGCGTTCTTGATAATATCATCGCTTCCGAATGATTTGCAGATATTGCTGCAGGATAAAATCATAAAATCCTCCTGTTTCTATCACTGTAGCAGCTTTACAGCCGCACGTTTCTGTACACCGGCAGTCATTTTACAACTGCACATTTATCTTTTAGCAGGAAATACAGCCCCTGCATTTCCTGCGTATACTTTCTTTTTAAGCCCAGGGAAAATAAGGCCACACTGCCGCGAGAAAGATCGCCGGAAGCAGGTTCGCCACCTTGATCTTCTTTCCCCAGATCAGATTTACTCCAACGCAGAAAATTAAAATGGAACCCGTCAATGACATGTCCGCCAATCCCTCATCCGTGAGAAACGGCTCGATGAGCTTCGCTAACAGTGTCATAACTCCCTGGAACATTCCCACCGGAATCGCCGAGAAAATACATCCCTTTCCCATGGATGCCGTCATGATCGCGACGATGATCATATCCAGAACCGCCTTTGCGGCCAGGATCGAGTAATCCCCGTAAATTCCGTCCTTGATAGAGCCCACAACTGCCATGGCCCCGATACAGACGGTCAGGGACGCTGTCACAAACGCGTCCACGAAGGAATTATCCCCCTCGCTCTTCGTCTTTTCCTTTAACCACTCACCGAACAGCTCCATCTTCGTGTCGAGGTCGATCCACTCGCCGATGAGCGCGCCCACCGCAAAGCAGGCGATCATCATCATGGATCCAGAGGAGGAAAGCCCGCTCTCCGTGAGCTTTAACATCTGCTCCATGCATCCCGCGACTCCGATGAACAGCACACAGAGCGCCGACGCCATCATCAGGTTGTTCTGGTACCGCTCCGTGAGTCTCTTTCCAAATAATAATCCCATCACGCCGCCGAATACGATTCCGGAGACGTTTATGATCGTTCCAAGTCCAAACATGTTGTCTTGCGCAGCCGTATTCTGTCATTCCGGCTGCCTGCCTCTTTTCTCTTGTCAATGTCATGCCTTATCAGGAAACTTGCTGTTTGTGTCACATTTTCCTGATGCGGCACCATGTCGTGTTCTTATTACATGACATACGCAGTTAAGTATAGCACAGATCTTGAGTCAGCGCAACGAACAGAAAATCAAAAAATCCGCCGCCGGTTCCCATGATTTTTACTCACCCCGAAACCAGGCAGCGGACATTTTATATTCTTTTACGGTAACTGTTCAGTACCCTCACAGTTACGTGCAAAAATCCATTCCAAATCGGCTTC
>CAVIYT010000209.1:0-16008 GCA_963646925.1 Paludibacteraceae bacterium | reverse complement strand
GGCAGATATTTGTCTCCTGTATTCATGCGGAGAGGTGTGTGGCATGTCGGATCGGTCTGGTCCCCGGTGATCCCGGGACGGGCCGCCCGTAGCCAGACGTCCATCCGCGAATCGCAGGAGATTTTTACATTTACGCGGGCGCAGCCCCAATGTCCGCGTTTGCAATATATTTGCGACTCAGGCAGTTACGAACAAAACCAGTTTCACAGGCAGACAATATTGCCTTACTTGGAGGAAAAAATGGAGCAGGAGATCATTTTAGAGGCCCGGAACATCACAAAAGTCTATCCGGGCGGCGTTGTGGCAAACCATAATGTCAATCTGCAGATCAAAAAAGGTGAGATCCATGCCCTCGTCGGCGAAAACGGCGCGGGAAAATCCACTTTGATGAAGATGCTGTTTGGCATGCTGGCACCGACAGAAGGCCAGATCTTCGTGGATGGAAAAGAGGTTCACTTCTCATCATCCAGCGACGCGATCGCGGCCGGACTCGGCATGGTACACCAGCATTTCATGCAGGTTCCGTCCATGACCGTTGCGGAGAACCTGATTCTCGGCGCGGAGACAGGAACCGCATTCAAAGTAGACCGGAAAGAGGCGGTGCGGATCACCACAGAACTTTCTGACAAATACAATCTGAAGGTAGAGGCGAAAGAAAAAGTCGAAGATATTTCTCTTGCCATGCGTCAGAAACTCGAAATTTTAAAAGCGCTCTACAGAGGCGCTCACATTCTGATCCTGGACGAGCCGACAGCCGTGCTGACACCCCAGGAAACAGAAGAATTGTTTGAGCAGTTAAAACTTTTAAGAGAAAACGGCCACACGATCATCTTTATCTCCCACAAATTAAACGAAGTCAAGGCACTCTGCAACCGCATGACGATCCTCCGGGACGGAAAGACCATGGGAACATACGAGATCTCCGATCTTGACGAGCATGAGATCTCCCGCCTGATGGTAGGACGCGATGTCAGCCTGGATATTGAGAAAGAGGAGATGGAGTTCGGAAAGAACGTATTCTCCGTAAAAGATCTCGTCTATGTGGACCAGTTCGGCAAGACGAGACTGGATCATGTTTCCTTCACGATCAAGGAAGGTCAGATCTTAGGAATCGCCGGAATCGATGGAAACGGTCAGTCCGAGCTAGTGGAAGCCATCGTCGGAACCTTGAAACAGCAGCAGGGAACGATCATGATGAACGGAAAGGATATCTCCAACGCCCCGGTGCTCGCACGCCAGGAGGCGGGAATCTCCCATGTTTCCGAGGACCGTATGAAGTTCGGTACAGCTCCGAAGCTCTCCTTAGAGGACAATGCGATCTCCAAGGTCTACTATACCGATAAATTAAAGACCCACGGACTCTTAGACAGCAAAAAGATCAGTGAGTTCACGAACCGCATCTTAAAAGAGTTCCTTGTAAAATATGATAATTCCAAACAGTCCATCGCGGAGCTTTCCGGCGGTAACGTCCAGAAAGTCGTTGTTGGACGTGAGTTTGACTATGAGCCGGATCTTTTGATCATGAACCAGCCGACGCGTGGTATCGACGTCGGTGCCATCGAGTTCATCCGTAAGAAGATCGTGGACATGAGAAGCAGAAAGAAAGCGATCCTGCTCGTTTCCGCGGACTTAAGCGAGATCCTTTCCTTGAGCGATACGATCCTCGTCATGCATGAGGGCCGCATCGTCGGACATATCTCCGATGTGAAAAAGACATCGGAGAACGAGCTCGGTCTCTACATGCTGGGCGTAAAAGAAGACTCAAAAGAACAGATCGGAGGTGCTTACTGTGAATAAAAAATTTACCATCGTAAGACTTCTCTGTGCCTTCGGCATTGCCATCGCCCTGTCGGTGGCGGTAATTTTCGCGGTCAGCGAGGAACCGGTGACCGCTATCTACAACCTGTTTTTAGGACCGCTGCAGTCAAAGCGCCACTTCTTTGAAGTGTTCGCCAGCAGCGTGCCGTTGATCTTCACGGGACTCGCCCTGGGACTGGTATTCAAGTCCGGCAACTTCTCCATGATCGCCGATGCATGTCTCTACACAGGCGCGGTCGTGACAGCAGCACTTGCCATCAAGACATCCCTGCCGTTCGCGGTACATCCGATTGTGATCATGATCGCGGCTGCAGCTGTGGGCGGACTGATCGGAAGTATTCCGGCTCTCTTAAAGGTGTATTTCCACACGAATGAGCTGGTAACATCCCTGATGTTCAACTATGTATTTTTCTATCTCGGTATCTATAATGTAACGAAGTTCCTCGCGGACCGCGAGGCGGGAACCTTCGCGTCAAAGAAATACCAGGCAACGGCGTCCTTCGGAAAACTGATCTCCGGAACGAACTTCCATGTGGGATATCTGATCGCCATCGCCGTTGTGATCCTGTTATACATTCTTGTATACAAGACAAAATTCGGCTATGAGGTGCGTATCTCCGGAAGCAACCCGGAATTCGCGAAATACTCCGGAATCCGTACCAGCCGCGTGATCATCATGACCCAGATCATCGCGGGCGCTGTTGCAGGTCTCGGCGGAGCGGTAGAGCAGATGGGCATGTACCAGCGTTTCAATTGGCAGGATTCCCCGTCCTACGCGTGGGACGGCGTTATCATCGCGATCCTCTCCGGCAACAACCCGAAGATGGTTCCGCTGGCGGCATTCTTCCTGGCATACATCCGTGTCGGCGCGGATCTGATGTCCCGCCGTTCCGATGTCCAGAACGAGCTTGTCTCCATCATCCAGGCGGTTCTGATCCTGTTTGTGACTGCTGAGCGGTTTATGGCGGGCTGGAAACAGCGCGAGGAAGCGAAAAAAGCACTGAAAGGGGAGGCGTAACAGATGAATCTTTTACAGGAAATTTTAAAAACATTAAGTCTCCCGGAGTTCTATTTCGCGATGTTCCGAAGCGCAACACCGGTGCTCTTGACGACACTGGGCGCCATGATCTCCTCGAGATCCGGAACCAGCAACATCGCCCTTGAGGGAACCATGCTGATCTCCGCCTTCGTGGGCGTTGTTGTCAGCGCGTTCTCCCAGAGCGCCTGGATCGGATTTTTAGGCGCTGTGCTTGCGGGCTTTATCGTCAGCAACATTCTCGCCTACTTTATCCTGAAATTAAATTCCAACGCGGTCATCTCCGGTATCGCGCTCAACACCTTCGCCTCCGGCGGAACGATCTTCGTTCTGTACCTGATCACAGGCGAAAAGGGCGCGTCCACATCCCTGCCGTCCTTAAAACTTCCGAGCGTGACGATCCCGGTAGTAAAGGACATCCCGGTGATCGGCACGGTGCTCTCCGGACATCATGTGCTGACATACGCGGCGTTGATCCTGGTGGCAGTTGTGTGGTACATGTTTAAGTATACGAGACTCGGCATGCATATCCGCGCGGTGGGTGAGTCCCCGGACGCGGCGGAATCTGTCGGTATTCCGGTAAAGAAGATCAAGTACATCGCACTCTGCTTGAGCGGAATGCTGACCGGCATGGCGGGCGCGTTCCTGTCCATGGGTTATGTGGGATTGTTCTCCTCAGGAATGACTGCAGGCCGCGGATATATCGCCCTGGCGACACAGGCCATCGCGGCAGGAAACGCCGTGATCGGCATGCTGGCATCCCTGTTATTCGGATTCTGCCAGAGTCTTGCGAACTATCTCCAGAACTCTTCGATTCCACTGCAGTTTATCCAGATGATGCCGTATCTGATCATTATTATCGCTTATACGGTTTACTGCGCGATGGTGGAGCATAATAAGAAGAAAAAGCAGATGAAGGCGGCAGAGGGGAAATAAGGAAAGGAGATTGTTGTCAGATATGAGCCGTGTAGTAGAACTTCACTTACACCTGGACGGATCTCTCCGCCCGGAGACCGTATGGGAACTCGCGAAAGAGCAGGGCGTGGAGCTTCCGGCGAAGAGCGCGGAAGAGGTCAAATATAAGATGGAAGTCCCGGAGGACTGCAAAACTCTTGAGGAATACTTAGAGCGCTTCGACCTCCCGCTTCTCGTCTTACAGAAAGCGGATGCCATCGAGCGCGTGACCTTCGAGCTTGTGGAGGACCTTGCGAACGAGGGCGTGGACTACGCGGAGATCCGCTTTGCGCCGCAGCTCTCCGTAAACGGCGGTCTGACCCAGGACGAGGTGGTCGAGGCGGCGATCCGCGGAGCAGAGCGCGGAATGAAAGCTTACCCGCAGATCCGTGTGGGACTGATCCTCTGCTGTATGCGCGGCGCGGACAATGAGGCGTTAAACATGCAGACTGTTGAGACCGCGAAAAAGTACATCGGCGATGTGGTATGCGCGGTGGATATCGCGGGAGCGGAAGGTCTGTTCCCGACGGAGAACTTCGCCCCGGTATTTGCGAAAGTCCGGGAATACGGACTCCCGATGACGATCCATGCCGGTGAGGCAGCTGGACCGGACAGCATGAAGACAGCGCTTTCCTTCGGAACAAAGAGAATCGGCCACGGCGTTGCGGCCATCGATGATCCGGAGCTGATCCAGAGACTCATCGACGAGAACGTGACTCTCGAGGTATGCGTCACCAGCAACTACCACACAAAAGTAGTCCCGGCGATCAACATGCACCCGATCCACAAACTCCTCGAGGCGGGCGTCCATGTGACCGTAAACTCCGACAACCGCACATGTTCCAGAACTACACTTCAGAAAGAGAAAGATGTGCTGAAGGAACAGCTGGGATTCACAGATGAAGAGATCGAAAAGATGCAGGAGTATGCCTGGGAGGCAAGATTTCTGAAATAAAGTCCAATTGACTGCATTTTGAACATAGGATAATCGTATGAGAAGAGGATGGAATGTATGGAAAAGTCCCATAGATTCTGTCCTCTTTTCCTGTTTTATAAAAGGAAAACATAGTTACAAAACATTGAATTGTCATCAAAACAATGATAAAATATGTGGACTGGGCGGAATTAACAGACTATAATTCCGCTAGGCGGAATAAGGATGGAAAATATAAAATATATAATGCATAACTCGTATGACATACAGCGCCCATGGGATTTGTGGACGCGATTATTACATTATAGGAAACGGAGGAAATTATGCAGTTGGTTGATCGTGCGTTGAATGCACTTGAAATTTTGAGCCGGAACATGGATGGGTTTTCGGTGACGGAGCTTGCGAAACAGCTTGGGATTCCGGTGAGTTCTACCCACAGGGTATTGGCGAGCCTGAAGGGGAACGAACTGGTTGAGCAGGACAAACATACCAAAAAGTACCGCCCCAGTTATAAGATCTGCGGGATCGCATCCAACATCCTGAAAGGCAGCGGACTGGTACAGAACGGAAAGACACCGATCCGGGCACTTGCGGAGAAGATAGACCGGAAAGTAGATCTGTGCGTGATGGAACATGGGGTGGTCCGGAATGTTGTGAGCAGTGACTGCGGCGCGCCGGTCCAGTATATGGAACAATCGGAGCTGGAGATTCCGGACTGTGCGGCGGCAGCAGGGCAGGTCTTCAAGGCATATCAGAATGCAGCACAGGATGCAGTGGATCTTGCGTCCATCCGCAGCCAGGGATATGCGGTAGCCGACGGAGAAAAGACATATATGCATGCGGCAGCCTGCCCGATCTTCGACCGGTATGGCGATGTCGTAGCAGCGCTGGCATTCACGTCGATAAAAGATGGGAACGCAAAAGGAATGGCAGAACGGATCGGACAGATGAAAGAGTGCGCAGGGCAGATCGCTCTGGTGCTTCGGTAGGGTGAAAAGTAAGATATTAAGAGAACAGGTTCCTGGAGCGGCGGAGTGTAGCTCATAGGGAACCTGTTTTTTTCTCTTTTTGATAGTTCTGTTTTTATGGTAAAACATTTGGAATAATGTTATACTTAATCTATATGCGAAACGGATATTGTCTGAAAGTATTTGGATAGAAATGGAGAGCGGATCTATGAAAAAAATGATTTCCTGGAACGTAAACGGGCTGCGGGCCTGCCTGGGGAAGGGATTTTTAGAATATTTGAAGGAGACGGACGCGGATATCTTCTGCATCCAGGAGAGCAAGCTGCAGGAAGGTCAGGTGGATCTGGATCTTCCGGGGTATCATCAGTACTGGAATTATGCGGAGAAAAAGGGATATTCTGGAACGGCAATGTTTACGAAGGAAGAGCCGATTTCAGTGGCTTATGGGCTCGGAATCGAGGAACATGACCATGAGGGCCGGGTGATCACGGCGGAATTTCCGGAGTACTATGTGGTGACCTGCTATACGCCGAACTCCCAAGACGGATTAAAGCGCCTGGATTACCGGATGCAGTGGGAGGACGCGTTCCGGGCGTATTTAAAGGAGCTGGAGACGAAGAAGCCAGTGATTTTCTGCGGCGATTTGAATGTGGCGCATAAGGAGATCGATCTGAAAAATCCGAAGACAAACCGGAAGAATGCTGGATTCTCTGACGAGGAGAGAGCGAAGTTTACGGAGCTTTTGGACGCGGGATTTATTGATACATTCCGGTATTTTTACCCGGATCAGGAAGGAATCTATTCCTGGTGGTCTTATCGGTTTTCGGCGAGAGCGAAGAACGCGGGATGGAGAATCGACTACTTCTGCGTTTCGGAGAGTCTGAAGGACAAGCTGGCGGGCGCGAAGATCCATACGGAAGTATTAGGCAGCGATCACTGCCCGGTAGAGTTGGATATAGAAGAATAAATTTAGAAAGTAATGGCAGGTTGACATAACATGAACTTAGTGACGGCAGAACATCTGACGAAATCATATACGGAGCGGCTGCTCTTCGATGACACCGATTTTTCCATCAACGAAGGCGACAAGATCGGTCTCATCGGAATCAATGGAACAGGAAAATCTACTTTATTAAAGCTGGTAGCGGGACTTGAGGAGCCGGATTCCGGCCGGATCGTCCGGGGGCGGAACCTGGATATCCGCTATCTCCCGCAGAACCCGGTATTCCATCCGGGTGAGACAGTACTGGAAAGTGTTTTAAGGGAAAACGAGGGGCATGAACATGTCTGGGATCTGGAAAGCCAGGCAAAATCCATGTTAAACCGCCTTGGGATCCCGGATTTCAACGAGAAAGTGGAACATTTATCCGGCGGTCAGAAGAAACGCGCGGCGTTGGCCTCCGTGCTTTTATCTACGGCGGAACTTCTGATCTTAGACGAGCCGACAAACCATTTAGACAGCGAGATGGCGGACTGGCTGGAAGATTATTTAAAGAAGTTTAAGGGCGCGCTCCTCATGATCACCCATGACCGGTACTTCCTTGACAGCGTGACGAACCGGATCGTGGAGCTGGACAACGGAAAACTCTACAGCTATCAGGCAAACTATGAAGGTTTCCTGGAACTGAAGGCGGAGCGCATGGACATGGAAAAGGCGTCCGAGCGGAAGCGCCAGTCGATCTTACGGACAGAGCTCGCCTGGATGCAGCGCGGCGCGAGAGCCCGTTCCACGAAGCAGAAAGGCAGGATCCAGCGTTTCGAGGCGCTGCGGGATAAAAAAGGACCGGTGGAGGACGGAAAAGTCGAGATGGAGTCCATCTCCAGCCGTCTTGGACGTACCACCATCGAGATCTCAGATCTCTGCAAATCCTACGGGGATAAGGTGCTGGTGAAAGACTACACCTACTTCTTCTTAAAGGATGACCGGATCGGCTACATCGGACCCAACGGAAGCGGAAAATCCACACTGATGAAGATGATCGCGGGCTGGGTAAAACCGGATTCCGGCACCATCGAGATCGGACAGACCGTAAAGCTGGGCTATTTCTCCCAGGAGAATGAGGACATGGACACGAGTCTCAAGGTCATCGACTATATCAAGAACGTAGCGGAGTATGTGAAGACGAAGGACGGCAGCATCAGCGCGTCCCAGATGCTGGAGCGGTTTTTATTCCCGCCGTCTGTCCAGTACACGGTGATCGAGAAGCTGTCCGGCGGTGAGAGAAGACGTCTTTACCTCTTAAAGATCTTAATGAGCGCGCCGAACGTCCTGATTCTGGACGAGCCGACGAATGACCTGGATATCCGGACGCTGATGATCTTGGAGGATTATCTCGACAGCTTCCAGGGTATCGTTATCACGGTATCCCATGACCGGTATTTCCTGGACCGTGTGGTGGGAAGAATTTTCGCCTTCGAGGGAGACGGAAAACTCCAGCAGTACGAGGGCGGATTTACGGATTACCAGGCAGCGAAGGCGGAGCGGGAAGCGAAGCTTGCGGAGATTGCGGCGGAGAATGCGGTACCGGCGAAGAAATCCGCGGATAAGGGAAACGACGCGGCAGAGAACGACGGCGCATCCCGCGGAAATGTAAAGCCGAGAGAGAAAAAACTGAAATTCAGCTACAAAGAGCAGAGAGAGTGGGATACCATCGAGGATGATATCGCGCAGCTGGAAGAGGCTGTGGAGAACCTGGAAAAGGAGATCGAGGCGTCCGCGACGAACTTTACGAAGCTCAATGAGCTGATGAAGGAAAAAGAAGAGAAGGAAGCGCAGCTCGAGGAGAAGATGGACCGCTGGGTATACTTAAACGACCTGGCGGAGCAGATCGAGGCGCAGAAGAACAATAAATAAAAGTCAGACCACTCTGCCTGCGATGGGACGGATTGCTTTTGGTCCGGGCAGCAAGCGGGCGGAACTTGATAAGAAAGACTATGTCGGGGAAAACGGGGGATTTTAGAATGGCAGAATATCAAAACAGAAACAGAATCCTGTATCCACTTGGTGTCATGCAGGACGCAGACGGCGTCCGGATCCTGGTGCAGGGGAAAGCCGGGGAGGTCCGTCTGCTCTTGTACAGACCAGGCGAGAAAAAGCCATGCGAGGAGATCCCGTTCGACCCGAAATTCCGGATGGGAGATGTGTGGTCTCTCAGCCTGAAACGGGACGATTTTGCATCATTTGAATATAATTTCATGATAGATGGGAAAATTGCAACAGATCCAAATGCGCGCATCATCACAGGCCGGGAGAAATGGACGGACCGGAAACGCGCCGGAAAACCGGTGCGGGGACGTGTGCTCACGGAAAACTTTGACTGGGAAGATGACCGGAACCCGGAGATCCCGTACGCGGACACGATCCTCTATAAGCTTCATGTCCGGGGATTTACGGCCCACGCGTCCTCCGGCGTGTCTGCTCGCGGCACCTATGCCGGTATCGTGGAGAAAATTCCATATTTGAAGGACCTCGGGATCACGGCGGTGGAACTGATGCCGGTGACGGAGTTTGATGAGATCATGATGTCCGCATCCGGAAACGGATTCCATGACGCGAAACCGGAGCCGACCGGATATATCAACTACTGGGGATACGGCCCGTCATATCTCTACGCGGTGAAATCGGCTTATGCGTCCCACAGTGGGCAGTCTGCGGAAACCGAGTTTAAAACGCTGGTGAAAGAGTTACATAAAGCCGGGATCGAATGTATTCCGGAGATGTATTTTACAGGAAAAGAGCAGCCGGGCGAGATCCTTTCTGTTCTCCGCTACTGGGTAGAAGAGTACCATGTGGACGGATTTCATTTATCGGGATTCCCGGACCTCTCCCTGGCGGCAGAAGACCCGTTTTTGACACGGACGAAGCTGTTCGCGGAAAACTGGGACGAGGTGATGAGCCGGAGACCGAAACAGGGGTATATCACACCTGGGGACGGCGAAGTGTCTGTTGAGGAAAAACATCTCGCAGAATACAATATGCAGTTTATGGAGGACATGCGCCGGTTTTTGAAGGGCGATGAAGGCATGCTGCCGGCGTTTGAGTTCCGGAACAGGAGAAATCCGGCGGGGTACGCAGTCATCAACTATATGGCGAACACAAATGGGTTTACGCTGATGGATGCTGTCTCCTATGACCGGAAACACAATGAGAAAAACGGTGAGGACAACCGGGACGGAAGTGATTACAACTATTCCTGGAACTGCGGCGCGGAAGGTCCGACGAGAAAGAAAAAGATCATGGAGCTGAGAAAACAGCTCTTAAAGAACGCGTACCTGCTCTTATTCCTGAGCCAGGGCGTCCCGCTTTTAATGGCTGGCGATGAGTTTGGGAACAGTCAGGACGGCAACAATAACGCCTACTGTCAGGATAACGCGATCTCCTGGTTAAACTGGAAGCTTGCGGAGACGCATAAAGACCAGGTGGAGTTCGTAAAACGCCTCATCGCGTTCCGGAAAGCGCACAAAATGTTCCATATGGACCGGGAACCGCGGATCATGGACTACCGCTCCTGCGGCCGGCCGGATGTGTCCTATCACGGGGAGAACGCCTGGAAGCCGGAATTTGAGAACTTCCGCCGCCAGTTCGGAATCCTCTACTGGGGTGCCTACGCGAAGCGCCCAGACGGGACTGATGACGCGAACTTCTATGTGGCCTACAACATGCACTGGGAGCCGCATATGTTCGGACTTCCGCACCTGCCGAAAGGCGCGAAGTGGCGCGTGATCTGCAGCACGGCGGAGCCGGATGTGACGGATCTTCCGGCTGATGGAACCGGTGAAGTTTTGAAAAATCAGATGATGCTGGCGGTGCCGCCGAGAGGAATCATGATTCTTGAGAGCTTTGCGGATCCAGATGGGGAGAAGGAAATAAAGCGCGGAAAAGGGAAAAAAGAGAAGGAAGAAAAGGCTGGAAAAACGAGTACTGTAGAACCTGCGGTAGAAAAAACAGTCTAAAGCACTGACTAAAGAGACAGAATAAAAGTACCGATATAAAAATCCCTGTCACCAGGACAAGGAGAATAATAGTTGGTTTGTAAAAACTTTATTATCCGCCAGTCTGGGTGGCAGGGATTTTATATAATCATGGATAAGTATAGATCCAATCGGGATCCGGCGTGTTTGCAGCCTGCTTTGCTTATTCCGGATAAACGAGCTGTTCCTCACGGATATTCTCAAGAACTTCATCGTAGAACTTTCCGGCAAGATATTTCGCCATCGGAAGGTTCATGTCAAGATAGTTTCCGCAGTCGCGGGCAGCGGCGCCCGGAACTTCGCCTTCATAGTCGCGGATGAAGATAAACATCTCCTGGAGCAGCGGAATGATATCCGCGGACTCGTAGTCTCCAGTGAGAAGCAGGTAGAATCCGGTGCGACATCCCATCGGACCGAAGTAGAGAACTTTATCTTTGTAAATACGGTGATTTCTTAAGAAAGTAGCGCCGAGATGTTCGATCGTATGGACCTCAGCGGTGTTCATAACCGGTTCAAAGTTCGGACGGGTCATCCGGATATCGAAAGTTGTAATATGGCTGTCTCCGGCCATATCCCTGCGGGAAACGTAAACGCCCGGAATCAGTTTCAGATGATTGACAGTGAAGCTTGTGATCTTTTCCATAATAAGATACACCCTTTCATGAGTTTTGCTGTTTGTTGCTGTAACAGTTGTTTGTAGAGGCGCATGCCGTCTGGCTGTATTAACTTCTATTATAAAGGGGATGCGGGGCGGTTACAAGAGTAATTTGTATGGCTTTTACGGGCTTTTATAATGGGGATCTTTCTCGGTGAAACTATTGTGGGCAGTGTTGTTGGGATGGAGGCACTGAGCAGGAACATGCGGAGCCGGTAAAACCGTGATCTTTAAATTGTCAATTTATTCTTGTCTCACCATCTGATTTGTACTATAATAACGTGTAACGGGATTTTTGAAAATCGAAACTATCCCATAAGGAGTGGCTATGAAATTACTGGCATATGAAGTAGACAAAAGACCTTTTTTAGGGGTATTAAATGAGGATGAAACCTGGGTTTACCCGATCTCCGCGGCAGGAATGGAATATCGGTCCATGAAGGATCTGATCCGGGAGACGGGAGCGTCAGAGATGGAAATGCTGGACTATATTTCAAAGAAAACGCCGGGAGATGTGATCGGCGCGGCACCGGTAGAGGAGATCAAGGTGGTTTCACCGATCGCGGAGCCGGATCAGGATATTATCTGCCTGGGAATCAACTATATGGATCATGCGGAAGAATCTGCAAGATTTGAGAAACATGAATTTGAGAGACCGGAAAAAGCGATCTATTTCTCCAAACGCGTGAACCGCACGAATGATCCGGACGGAATTATTCCGGCACATAAAAATTTGACAAACCAGCTGGATTATGAGGCAGAGCTTGCCGTTATTATCAAGAAAGATGCGAAAGACGTAAAGCCGGAAGAAGTAAAAGACTATATCTTCGGCTACACGATCATGAACGATGTCAGCGCCAGAGAGGTGCAGACGGAACATAAACAGTGGTACTTCGGAAAGAGTCTGGACGGATTTACACCGCTCGGTCCGTGTATCATGACCGCAGATTCCACCGCGTTTCCGCCGGTATTGAAGATCCAGTCAAAAGTAAACGGAGAACTCCGCCAGAATTCCAACACAGGACTCTTTATCCATGGAATCGAGGAAGTGATCTGTGAACTCACACAGGGCATGACATTAAAAGCAGGAACGATCATCGCGACAGGAACGCCGGCAGGAGTCGGCATGGGATTCGTTCCGCCGAAGTTCCTTGAGACTGGGGACGTTGTGGAGTGTATTATTGAAGGAATCGGTACGCTGAGAAATACAGTCGGTGAGTAAATAATCGGATGATGGATGTACCTAGGCGGTACGTATACGAATTGATTCACGCTGCGAAAATAAGATAAGATCAGAATAGTTGCCATGAAGGGAGCAGGAAGCCGGTCAGGATGATGGGCTGCTCTTTTCATGGCTTTTTTATGAGGAGAACTTATACATGGAAGATATACGTGAAATGTTGAAAAAGGTGGCGGCAGGCGAGCTGTCTGTGGATAACGCCGTCCTGGAGTTAAAGAAAGAGCCGTTTACGGCAGCAGGATACGATGACCTGGGATTCGCGAAGCTGGATACTCACCGGAAACTGCGCCAGGGCGCGGCGGAAGTGATCTACGGGGCGGGAAAAACGCCGGAACAGATCGCAGGAATCGTGGAGGCGATGAAAAAACGGGGACAGGAGACGATCCTGATCACCCGTGTGGATGAGAAAAAGAGCGCGGAGACAGAAAAAATCCTTGCTGAAAAGTACCCGGAAGGAAGCGGATACAAGTATTTTAAAGACGCGAAAGTCGCGATCTGCGGAAAATTCCCGGAAAAAGACGGCGTCGGAACCATCGTTGTGGCAACTGGGGGAACCAGTGATATTCCGGTTGCGGAAGAGGCGGCACTTACGGCGGAGGCACTTGGAAACCAGGTGGAACGCCTCTATGACGTTGGCGTTGCGGGCCTGCACCGCCTGATGTCTCATATGGATTCCATCATGAATGCCAGAGTCATCATCGCTATTGCGGGAATGGAAGGCGCTCTCGCCAGCGTCATTGGCGGTCTCGCCGACTGCCCAGTGATCGCGGTGCCCACCAGCATCGGCTACGGCGCGTCCTTCGGTGGCGTGTCCGCCCTGCTTTCCATGCTGAACTCCTGCGCCAGCGGTGTCAGCGTGGTAAATATCGATAACGGCTTTGGGGCTGGGTATCTGGCGAGTATGATGAACCATATGCGTGGATAAAATAGAAATTTGCGAGGTATAGATTATGAAGACATTATATTTTGACTGTGGAATGGGCGCTGCCGGAGATATGTTAATGGCATCTCTCTATGAGATCTGCCCGGATAAAGAAAAATTTTTAAAGACCATGAATGAGATGGGCCTGCCGGGACTCTCCGTCGAGGCAGAACCGGCCGTAAAGTGCGGAATTACCGGAACCCATATGAAAGTGACGATCCATGGGGAGGAAGAGGAGAGCGTGGACGTTGACCTGCAGGGACATGAGCATCATGACCATGATCACGAGGCAGATCATCACGATCACCATCATGATCATGAAGACGACCATCATAGTCATGATCACGATCATCATCACGAAGATGACCACCACAGCCACGACCATAGTCACGAAGACCATCATCATTCCCATGAAATAGCAGAGTCGGCAGCAGATCAGACAATTCACGATCACGCACATGATGACCAGTCCAATCATCACCACGAGGATCATGACGACTTCGATCACTCCCACACCCATGATCATGACTGCGGACATGAACATACCCACGATCACGGTCATTCCCACCACCATCACGCCAGCATGGCAGGCATCACGCATATCATCGAGCACTTAAACCTCCCGGAAGAGGTAAAAACAGACATCGTATCAGTCTATCGCCTGATCGCCGAGGCTGAGTCACACGTCCACGGCAAGACCGTCGAGGAGATCCACTTCCACGAGGTCGGTACCGCAGACGCAATTGCCGATATCGCCGGAGTATGCCTCTTAATGCATATGATCGCACCGCAGAAGGTTATCGCGTCCCCGATCCATGTCGGAAGCGGAAATGTCCGCTGTGCCCACGGAATCCTGCCGGTACCGGCACCTGCGACAGCCTATATTTTGCAGGGACTCCCGATCTACAGCGGAGTCATCAAAGGCGAACTCTGTACCCCGACCGGCGCAGCATTGTTAAAGCATTTCGCGACAGAATTCAAGGAAATGCCGGTAATGCGCACATCCGCCATCGGCTACGGAATGGGGAAGAAAGACTTTGAGCGCGCAAACTGCGTTCGTGTCCTTTTGGGCGAGACAGAAGAGACCGGCGGAGAAGTTGCAGAACTCTCCTGCAACCTCGACGATATGACCCCGGAAGCTCTCGGCTTCGTCCAGGAGATCCTCTTCGCCGCAGGCGCCCTTGAAGTCTACACGATCCCGATCGGCATGAAAAAGAGCCGCCCGGGCATTCTCCTGACCTGCATGTGCCGCCTCAATGACAAAGAAAAGATGGTATCCTTGATCTTCAAACACACAACAACACTCGGCATCCGCGAGTCCATCAGCCGCCGCTACACCCTGACCAGAACCATGAAAGAACACGAGACCCCGTACGGCGTGGTTCACGAGAAAGTTTCTGAAGGTTACGGCGTATGCCGCGGAAAGCTGGAGTATGAAGACCTCGCAAAGATTGCGAGAGAGCAGGGGATGTCCTTAGAGGACGTGAAAAAACTGATCGGTAAATAAATACAATAAAACGAAGAAGAGCGGACCTTACGGACCGCTCTTCTTCACATATAGGGGCATCAGGTAAAGTTCGGATAATTCTGAACTTCTGGCGTACACCCGTGCCCCGGAGGAAAGATGGATATGAGATGGTATATCAATGCAGATATCTCAGCGCAAGTCCTGCAAAAACAGATGCGCCGGAGGTAATTGCCTGCTCATCAAATACGATTCCCGCATTATGCAGCGGGCGGGAAGATGCCGGATCTTCATTTCTCGTTCCAATCCGGAACATAGCGCCGGGAACCTTTTCAAGGTATCTGGCAAAGTCCTCAGATCCCATGGATGGAGTGGCGAGAGTGACTACATGGTCATCACCGAGTTCCCCGGCTGCCGCCTGTTCAATAAGATCCACAACATGGCTGTCGCAGACAACGGCAGGGACGCCTTTCTGGTAGATGACGTCACATTCTGCCCCCATGGCTGCAGCGCCGTGGGAAACGATCTGACGGATCTTTTCTTCCATCAGGGCACGGGTCTCGTTGCTGACAGTGCGCACGGTTCCTTCCATAACGACTTCGTCAGGAATGATGTTGGCTGCAGTACCACCGGTGATCTTTCCGATGGTGAGTACTGCGGAATCCAGAGGTGCGATCGTTCTGGAAATAATGGTCTGTAACTCCGTCAGAATATAGGCGGATGTCATGACCGGATCGATGCTCTTGTGGGGATGTGCGCCGTGTCCGCCTTTTCCGCGGATCGTCAGCTTTACTGTGTCGGAGGAAGCCATAAAGGAACCGCGGCGGATGCCGATAGTTCCCGCCGGGATATCCGGCCAGCAGTGAAGACCGACGGCAAAATCCGGATGATATTTTTCAAAAACACCGGAATCAATAACCATCTGGGAGCCGCTTAAGCGTTCCTCTGCGGGCTGGAACAGGAACAGAACCGTTCCTTTAAGTTCATCGCGGAGAGAACTTAAAACCCGTGCGGCCAGCAGCAGTGCGGTCGTATGGATATCATG
>CAVIYT010000208.1:0-16660 GCA_963646925.1 Paludibacteraceae bacterium | reverse complement strand
GCTCTAGACCTGCTCTGGAAAGAAAATTGTCCTTGCTATTTGTCTGAGCTGTTATTAAAATAGTATTGAAAAGAATTTAGACAGTGGGGGAAAATGAATGTTAAAGCAGGATGCGATGACTCCGTTATATGTTCAGCTTATGGATACAGTGGAAAAGGATATCAAAAGCGGAAGATATAAACCGGGAGATAAGATCATGACAGAATCAGAGATGGCAAAGACGTATGGTGTCAGTCTGATCACCGTGAGAAAAGCAATCGGTTCCCTCATGGAAAAAGGACTTGTTGTTCGGAAACAGGGAAAGGGAACCTTCGTAACAAAGCCAAAATTTTCCAGAAATATCAAACGTCTCCAGAGCTTCAGTGAGATGTGTGAGCAGATGGGCGTCGTGCCGGGGGCGCATATGCTGGAAAATAAAATTGTGGATGCAGATGAAAAGATTGCGGCAAGACTTGGAATTGAGACGGGCAGTAAAGTGATCTTTATATCACGTCTGAGATTCGCGGATTCAGAACCGGTCGTAATTGAAAAAAACTATTTTCCGTTAAAATATGCGTTCCTGTTAGAAGCTCAGTTTGAGGATAATTCCCTTTTTGATTATTTGAAAGAGAAAGCAGGAATGCAGGTTACAAGCTCGGAAAAACTGATCGAACTTTGCAGAGCAACACAGGATGAGGCAAAATTACTCGAAGTCCGCAAGGGCGATTATCTGATGTTTGTCCGAAGTACAGCATACGATCAGGATAATGAGCCATTGTATGCAGGAATTCAGATCATAAATGGGGACCGATTCTCCTTATATGTGTATGAGACAAACGGGGAACATTGATCATTCAGGAAAAGACCGCTGTTTTCACAGAGAGATTTGTGGAAACGGTGGTCTTTTTTGTTGTTCCTTATAGAGATCACAAATTTTTTATAAATAATTAGCACTCAACCATTGACAGTGCTAATAATGTATGTTATATTACATACAGAACAAAGAAGAGCCACAAAGAAACGTGAGTTTCCGACACCGGATCGTTTCCTTGCTGGACAAAATAAGACAGGGAAGCAGGATGGCGGTTGAGCTCTTCCGAAATTCTTTCACATAGATAAAAAAGAACTTCAATAATGAGGGGAGGCTTTTGATCATGAATATCAGCAAATTCACACAGAAATCAGTGGAAGCAGTTCAGAACTGCGAGAAGCTGGCTTATGAATATGGAAATCAGCAGATCGACCAGGAACATCTCCTGGTGAGTCTGTTAAAGTTAGATGACAGTCTGATCTTAAAGCTGATCACGAAGATGGGTATCTCCGGTGAGCAGTTTACGGATGAGGCGGAAGCAGCGCTTGCGAAGCTTCCGAAGGTATCCGGCGGCGGACAGGTCTACCTGACCCAGGACCTCAATAAAGTCCTGATCGATGCCGAGGACGAGGCGAAGGCGATGGGAGACGAGTATGTTTCCGTCGAGCACCTGTTCTTATGCCTGTTGAAACAGCCGAATAAGGCAGTGAAAGAACTGTTCCGCACCTACGGAATTGATCGGAATAAATTCTTACAGGCGCTGTCCACCGTCCGCGGCAACCAGAGAGTTGTAAGCGATAACCCGGAGGCGACCTACGATACCTTAAATAAATACGGTTCCGATCTTGTTGAGAAAGCAAGAGACCAGAAGATGGACCCGGTGATCGGCCGCGATGCCGAGATCCGGAACGTGATCCGTATTCTCTCGAGAAAGACGAAAAACAACCCGGTTTTAATTGGTGAACCTGGTGTTGGTAAGACCGCCGTTGTAGAAGGCCTTGCACAGCGTATCGTCCGCGGCGATGTGCCGGAGGGACTGAAAGATAAAAAGTTATTCTCCCTGGATATGGGCGCTCTCGTTGCGGGCGCGAAATACCGCGGTGAGTTTGAGGAACGTCTGAAAGCCGTTCTCGACGAGGTAAAAAAGAGCGAAGGACAGATCATCCTGTTCATCGATGAACTTCACACCATCGTCGGAGCCGGTAAAACAGAAGGTTCCATGGATGCCGGCAACATGTTAAAGCCGATGTTGGCCCGCGGCGAGCTGCACTGCATCGGTGCGACGACCCTGGACGAGTACCGGAAATACATTGAAAAAGACCCGGCTCTGGAACGCCGTTTCCAGCCGGTTATGGTAGATGAGCCGACGGTCGAGGATACGATCTCGATCCTTCGTGGCCTGAAAGACCGCTATGAAGTCTACCACGGCGTAAAGATCACAGACTCCGCCCTCGTAGCGGCAGCTGTCCTCTCCAACCGTTATATCAGCGACCGTTTCCTTCCGGATAAGGCCATCGACCTTGTGGATGAGGCCTGCGCGATGATTAAGACAGAACTTGATTCCATGCCGACCGAGCTGGATGAACTTTCCAGAAAGATCATGCAGTTAGAGATCGAGGAGGCGGCCCTTAAGAAGGAGACAGACTATCTGAGCAAAGAACGTCTCGCGGATCTCCAGAAAGAACTTGCGGAACTCCACGACCAGTTCGCGACCCAGAAAGCCAAGTGGCAGAATGAGAAGGCGACCGTCGACAAGCTTTCCTCCATCCGTGAGGAGATCGAGGCAGTTCACCGCCAGATCCAGGACGCGCAACAGAAGTACGACCTGAACAAGGCAGCAGAACTCCAGTACGGCAAACTCCCGCAGCTTGAAAAAGAGCTGAAGGAAGAGGAGGAGAAGGTAAAGAACGCGGATCTCAGCCTTGTCCATGAGAGTGTCACAGACGATGAGATCGCGAGAATCATCTCCCGCTGGACCGGTATCCCGGTTGCAAAACTCACCGAGAGTGAGAGAAATAAGACCCTGCATCTCGATGACCAGCTCCACAAACGTGTTGTGGGCCAGAATGAGGCAGTGGAGAAGGTTACGGATGCCATTATTCGTTCCAAAGCCGGAATCAAGGACCCGACAAAGCCGATCGGTTCCTTCCTGTTCCTCGGACCTACCGGTGTCGGCAAGACCGAGCTCGCGAAGGCACTTGCGGCGAACCTGTTTGATGATGAGAACAACATGGTCCGTATCGATATGAGTGAGTACATGGAGAAATACTCCGTATCCCGTCTCATCGGAGCGCCGCCAGGATATGTCGGATACGATGAAGGCGGTCAGCTGACCGAGGCAGTCCGCAGAAAACCGTACTGCGTTGTCCTCTTTGATGAGGTCGAAAAAGCGCATCCGGATGTATTCAACGTCCTACTTCAGGTTCTCGATGACGGACGTATCACGGATTCCATGGGTAAGACCGTAGACTTCAAGAATACGATCATCATCCTGACATCCAACATCGGTTCCCAGTACCTGCTTGACGGTATCGACGAGAAGGGTGATATCAAGCCGGAGGCAGAGGCCGAGGTCATGAACGACCTGCGCGCGCACTTCCGTCCGGAGTTCTTAAACCGTCTTGATGAGACGATCCTCTTCAAGCCGCTGACAAAGAACAATATCGGAAATATCATCGAACTGCTTGTTGCTGATATCAACAGACGTCTTGCGGATAAGGAACTTGTCATCAAGCTCACGGATTCCGCAAAGCAGTTTATCGTGGACAACGGTTACGACCCGGTATACGGCGCGAGACCGCTTAAGAGATACCTGCAGAAGAATGTGGAGACTCTGGCAGCCCGCCTGATCCTGTCGGATGGCGTTCATACCGGAGACACGATCAAGATCGATGTGATTGACGGAAAGCTCAACGCGTCTGCGGAGAGAGGAACGAACGAATAAATATAGAAAGATCAGACTCCGGGCGGGTGCCCATGTGGGTAGCCCGGGGTTGTGATAAAAGAAAAACTTCATCTTTGGAATGTGTATAGACGAGTGTTATCGTCTGGGAAATTCCGAAGATGAAGTTTTTTATTTAACCCCATTTTCAATCATCTGAGTGAAAATAAAAGTTTGAATATGGATAAAACCATTAGTTTACATAACTTGGAACCACACGGGGACCGGTGGCACTGAAGTGGAAAACAAGCCTGTTGAAGACAGGTCGGTATTATTAGTGCGTCTCCCCGCCAATAACTTTAATATCTTTCTCATTCTCCACCGCCGCCTTCACAGCCGCCTCCAGCGCCGCCGTGATATCCGTGATCGCCATAGATGGAGTTCCCGGTTTCTCAACGACCTGGGACACCGCATAGGGAACATGGATAAATCCGCCGCGAACGCCCGGAAATTCTTTCTGGATATAATACAAAATTCCATACATCACATGGTTGCAGATATAAGTTCCCGCGGTATTGGAGAGCGCAGCCGGATATCCAGCCTTTTTGATCTCCTGGACCATAGCTTTCACCGGAAGATTGGAGAAATACGCTGTATCCCCGTCCTCAAAGATCGGGACATCGATGGGCTGGTTTCCTTCGTTGTCCGGGATCCTCGCGTCCGTGATATTGATGGCAACGCGCTCCGGGGTCACGCCGAACCGGCCGCCGGCCTGGCCGATGCTGATGACGATATCCGGGTGGATCTCCTGCATTTTTTCGTGGACCTTCGCAATGGATTTATCGACAACGGTCGGGATCTGCATCTTCGTGATCTTTGCCCCGGCGATTTCGTCTTTCATGGCTTTTACGGCTTCCCATGCCGGATTGATCGGCTCTCCGCCGAACGGGTCGAACCCGGTGATCAGTACGTTCATGTAAATTCCTCTCTTTCTTCACAGCCGCCTCTGCATCGGGCGGAATTTTCTCATCAGAAAACTCATATCCGCGGTATTAACGGCATATTTTCTCAGGAGACTTATTTGACAAACAGTGTCTCTGACGTTATGATAGATAAGGATATTATATAGGAAAATAAAAGAATATGCAAATGCCGTTGCTGTACACAGACAGGAATTTTCCGAACTGAAAATTCCGTATAATACAGCAACAAAAAAAGATAGAAAAGAGGGAAAAATTATGTTTCGCAGAATCGGAAAAAATGATCCATGCTGGTGTGGAAGCGGGAAGCCGTATTGTGAGTGCCATATGGCATTCGACCAGAAATTAAGCCGTGCCCGTTTTGCCGGACATGAGATCCCGTCCCACAAGATCATCAAGACACCGGCTCAGATCGAGGGCATCCGTGAGAGCGGAAAATTGAATGTGGCGATCTTAGATTATGTTGCAGAGCATATCAAGGCCGGAATCACGACCGAGGAGATCGACCAGTGGGTATACGACTTTACAACAAAGCACGGCGGAATCCCGGCACCGTTAAACTATGAGGGATTCCCGAAGAGCGTGTGCACTTCCATCAACGACCAGGTGTGCCACGGAATTCCGTCCAAGGACGTTGTCTTAAAAGACGGCGATATCATCAACGTGGATGTTTCCACGATCCTTCACGGATATTTCTCCGATTCTTCCAGAATGTTCATGATCGGCAATGTGGACCCGGAGAAGGAGAAACTTGTCCGCGTCACCAACGAGGCTGTGGAAAAAGGTCTCGAGCAGGTAAAACCGTGGGGATTCTTAGGCGATATGGGGCAGGCTGTCCATGACTACGCGAAGAAGAACGGCTATACCGTTGTTGAGGAAGTCGGCGGTCACGGTGTCGGCCTTGAATTCCATGAGGATCCGTTCGTAAGCTACGTCACAAAGCGCGGCGAGGAGATGATGATGGCACCGGGCATGATCTTCACCATCGAGCCGATGATCAACATGGGCCGCCCGGATATCTTCGTGGATGACGGCAACGGCTGGACGATCTACACGGACGACAGACTTCCGTCCGCCCAGAGGGAGATCATGGTACTCGTCACAGAGACCGGACATGAAGTTCTTGCATGGTAATGGAATAACAGGCTGGCTATCACATAACCCTGGTTCATACAAGCCATGAAAAGAAACTACTTGCAATTTCCGACAAAATGCTTATAATAAAACATAGCTACAGACCATCAGGAAGGAGACGCAAAGATATGACGAATCTTATTCTACTCGCAGTCGTGATTCGAATTATCGTCAGCATTATCGTCGTGTGCGGGAATGCTTATTTGCGTTATGCTGAACTTGAGGTTGCCTGAGCGCTTGGAACACCAAGCTGAGGAAAAAAGCAAAACCTTACAGTATAACGCTGTAAGGTTTTTTTATACCTGAATTTCGAGACGGACATTTGTCCGCAAAGAAAAGATGAAAAAGAGAAATGTCCGACATGTACGGACATTCCTGCAAGAAATAAGATGAGGGGAAAAACAGCTATGAAAATGAACGGAGCGCGGATCCTGGTGGAAGAGCTGATCCATCAGGGCGTGAGAGTGATCTTCGGATATCCGGGGGGAGCGGTGCTTGATATCTACAACGAACTCTATCTTGCATCTGACCGCATCGGACATGTCCTGACGGCCCATGAGCAGGGAGCTGCCCACGCCGCTGACGGATATGCGAGAGCGAGCGGAAAGACCGGCGTGGTCCTGGCCACAAGTGGTCCGGGCGCCACAAACCTGGTGACAGGAATCGCGAACGCTTACCTTGATTCCGTACCGATGGTGGCGATCACAGGAAACGTCGCGGTGAACAGCCTCGGAAAGGACTCTTTCCAGGAGGTAGATATCGTCGGAATCACACAGCCGGTAGTAAAACACAACTTCATGGTCCGCGACATCAAGGATCTTCAGAGAACCATCATCGAGGCTTTCGAGATCGCAAATTCCGGACGTAAGGGACCGGTTCTCATCGATATCCCGAAGAACGTCCAGTCCGCGGAATATGAGTATATCGAGGACTTAAAGGTTCCGAGCGTTGTGAAGAAGCCGAGAAAGTCCGAGTGCGGAAGCATCGATGAAGTCGTTGAGATGATCAAGAAGGCGAAAAAGCCGTTTATCTATGCGGGCGGCGGTGTCGTTGCGGCGGGAGCCCAGGAAGAAGTTCTGGAACTTTCCAAGAGAGTGGACGCGGCCATCGGCCTTTCCATGATGGGAATCACTTCCGTTCCGGCGTCCTACCCGTTAAACCTCGGAATGTGCGGCATGCACGGAAAATATCCGTCCATCAAGGCACAGTCCGAATGTGACCTGCTCCTGGCAGTCGGCGTAAGATTCTCCGACCGTGCCACAGGAGACTTAAACGAGTACACGAAGAAGTGCATGACGGTTCATATCGATATCGACCGTGCGGAGATCGGAAAGAACGTCAGCCCGGATGTAAGCCTCTGGGGCGATGTGAAGGAGATCCTCGATAAGATCCTGGAAGCGCTTCCGGAAGAAAAGCATCCGGAGTGGGTGAGCGAGCTTGAGGGCTACAAGAGCGAGATGATTCTCCCGGCACCGAAGCCATACGGACCGGAGGCGATCATCGAGGAAGTCCACAAACACTGCACCGAGGACACGGTGGTCGCTACCGATGTGGGACAGCACCAGATGTGGACCATGCAGTTCTATCCGTTTGAAAAGCCGCACACACTTCTCACCTCCGGCGGACTTGGAACCATGGGATATGGTTTCGGAGCAGCCATCGGCGGATGTATCGCCGCGAGAGGAAGAAGAACCGTCCTCTTCACGGGAGACGGAAGCTTCGGCATGAACTTAAATGAGATGGCAACGGCGGTGAGCCAGGAACTTCCGATCACCATCGTCCTTTTCGATAACGATGTTCTCGGAATGGTAAGACAGTGGCAGACGATCTTCTACGAATGTCATTATTCCCAGACCATTCTCGACAGAAAGACGGATTTCCCGGCCCTGGCGAAAGCCTTCGGCGCTGAGGGATACGCGGTCTACACGATGGAGGACTTAAAGAAAGCCCTTGACGCGGCTGACAAGTCCCAGGGACCGGTCCTCATCGACTGTCACATTGACATGAATGAGAAAGTCCTGCCGATGATCCCGCCGGGACGTTCCATCAAAGACATGATTGTGGAAGGATAAGGTGACCATGGAAAACAAAGTTGAAAAGTTTGCGGTCGCCATGATCGTAAACAACCGCTTCGGCGTTTTGAACCGCATCGCCGGTCTTTACGCAAAACGCTGCTATAATATCGATAATATCTCCGCAGGTACGCTGGATGATCCGAACTATACGCGAATCACCATCGTCTCCACGGGAGATGAATATATGAAGGACCAGGTGGTCCGTCAGCTGGAAAAACTCATAGACGTCCGTGCCGTAACGCTTCTGGAGCCGGAAAACACCGTCTTTGCCCAGCACATGTACATCAAAATGCACCTGACAGGAACCCACAGAGGTTCCAGCAAACATCAGGTACTGGATCTGATTAACGAATACGGCGGAAAAGTCGTAGACTTCGGTGAAGAGCATCTGACAGCCGAAATTACCGGAGACAGCAAAAAAGTTGAATCTTTTATTGAAAAAGTCAGAGATTTTGGTATATTAGAACTTAGCCGGTCGGGAGAGATCGCGATCGGTTTAGGAATAGACAACACTTTATGTGTCGATCACAATGAAGAATAAGGAGAAGAAAAACTATGGCAACAATGTATTATGAGAGAGATTGTAACTTATCACTTCTTGACGGAAAGAAAGTAGCCGTTATCGGTTACGGTTCCCAGGGTCATGCACATGCTCTGAACTTAAGAGATTCCGGCGTAGATGTAGTAGTAGGTCTTTACGAGGGTTCCAAGTCCGCAGCTAAGGCAAAAGAGGATGGCTTCACAGTAATGCTCACAGCAGACGCTGTAAAGGCAGCAGATATCATCATGATTCTTGTAAACGATGAGAAGCAGGCAGCTCTCTACAAGAACGACATCAAGGCAAACCTTACAGCAGGCAAGACACTTGCATTCGCTCACGGTTTCAACATCCACTTCAAACAGATCGTTCCGCCGGCAGACGTTAACGTTATCATGATCGCTCCGAAAGGACCGGGCCACACAGTTCGTTCCCAGTATGTAAGCGGCAAGGGCGTTCCGTGTCTCGTAGCTGTTGAGCAGGATCCGGCTGGCAACTCCATGGAGATCGCAAAAGCATACGCTGCAGGTATCGGCGGAGCAAGAGGCGGTATCCTTGAGACAACATTCAAGGAAGAGACAGAGACAGACCTCTTCGGTGAGCAGGCAGTTCTTTGCGGTGGCGTTTGCGCATTAATGGAAGCTGGTTTCAACACACTTGTAGAAGCTGGTTACAAGCCGGAGAACGCATACTTCGAGTGCATCCACGAGATGAAATTAATCGTAGACCTGATCTTTAACGCTGGTTTCGAGGGAATGAGATACTCCATCTCCGATACAGCTGAGTATGGTGACTACGTAAGCGGTAAGAGAATCATCGGCGACGAAGCTAAGAAGGCTATGAAGCAGGTATTAACAGAGATCCAGGATGGTACATTCGCTAAGAACTGGATCCTTGAGAACCAGGTTGGCAGAACAATGTTCAATGCAGCAAGAGCAGCACACGCTGAGACACTTGCAGCTAAGACAGGCCGTGAGTTAAGAGCAAAGATGGGCTGGAAGCAGGCTCAGAACCTTGACGAGGCTAAGTAATCAGCCCCTACAAATATTCCAAGGCCAGGCATCACCGCCTGGCTTTGGGTTTCATAAGGAGATAAAAATGAATTCAGATAAAGTAAAAGCAGGCGTAGAGCATGCACCGCATCGTTCCCTTTTAAAGGCAGACGGATACAACGATGAGCAGATGCGCCGCCCGTTTGTCGGCGTTGTAAACTCTTTCAATGAAGTAGCACCGGGACATATGCACTTACAGACCATCGCACGTGCCGTAAAGGACGGCGTTCTCGCAGCAGGCGGAACACCGATGGAGTTCAACACCATCGGTGTCTGTGACGGTATCGCAATGGGCCATGATGGAATGCACTTCTCTTTAAGCTCCCGTGAGCTGATCGCTGATACCATCGAATGTATGGTAAAGGCACACTGCTTCGACGCCCTTGTATTTATCCCGAACTGCGATAAGATCGTCCCGGGTATGTTAATGGCAGCGATGCGTCTGAACCTTCCGTGTATCTTCGTATCCGGCGGTCCGATGCTCTCCATCAACCAGAGAGACTTAAACACGGTATTCGAGGCAGTCGGCGCAAGAAAGGCAAACCTCATCAACGACGAAGAACTTGCTGAGATCGAGGGAAGCTCCTGCCCGGGCTGCGGTTCCTGTTCCGGTATGTTCACCGCAAACTCCATGAACTGCTTAACAGAGGTTCTTGGTCTCGGTCTTCCGGGAAATGGTACGATCCCGGCTGTATACGCGGAGCGTGTCCGTCTCGCAAAGACTGCAGGTATGCAGGTTATGAAACTCTTAGCAGAGGATATCCGCCCGCGTGACATTATCACACCGGCAGCATTCGAGAACGCTTTAACAACCGACATGGCTCTCGGATGTTCCACAAACTCTGCGCTTCACCTTCTTGCAATCGCCCACGAGGCTGATATCACTCTTGATCTTCACATGATCAACGAGATCAGTGAGAAGACTCCGAACCTGTGCCACCTGGCACCGGCAGGACATCACCACATGCAGGATCTCCTGGAAGCAGGCGGAATCTCCGCAGTATTAAAACAGCTCCTGGATGCTGGAATGATCCACGGCGAATGCAAGAATGTAACAGGAAAGACTGTTGCTGAGAACGTTGCCCGTGCCGTAAACCGCAATCCGGAAGTTATCCGTCCGTTAGACAATCCGTACACAAAGACAGGCGGACTTGCTGTTCTTTTTGGAAACCTTGCTCCGAACGGCGCCATCGTAAAACGTTCCGCTGTAAAACCGGAGATGTTAGTGAACACAGGTACCGCAAAGTGCTTTGATTCCGAGGAAGAGGCGATCGCTGCGATCTACGCTGGAAAGATCGTTCCGGGCGACATCGTTGTCATTCGTTACGAGGGACCGGCAGGCGGCCCGGGAATGAGAGAGATGCTCTCCCCGACATCCGCGATCGTAGGTATGAAGCTCGACACAACAGTCGCTCTTCTTACAGATGGACGTTTCTCCGGCGCATCCTGCGGTGCTGCTATCGGACATATCTCCCCGGAGGCAGCTGCAGGCGGCCCGATCGCTTACATCAAAGACGGCGACAAGATCGCCATCGACATCCCGAACTACAGCTTAAAGCTGCTTGTTTCCGATGAAGAGATGGAAGAGAGAAAGAAGACCATGAAGATCCGCGAGCCGAAGAAGCTGACAGGATACTTAAAGCGTTACGCGAAGAACGTATCCTCTGCGGATAAGGGCGCTATTGTAGAGTAGTAATATAAGAAATTTGGAATCGTGGGGACATAATATGCGAAGCGATTCTGATATATAAAAGGCGGCGGGCTTATGTTGAAAGCTGCGCCGCCTTTTTGCCAGGTATCCGACGGAAAATGCCATGCTGCATTTCTGAAGGCTGCCAGGTTTCGGAAAATTCCCGGAAAGAGAGGAAACTATATGAACGAGATTGTATCAAACCTGCTCGTATACGGCAGCCTGCCGGAAGACTCGATCCTCTGGCAGCTTGCGGACATCTGTGAGAAATTAAAGAACCAGACAGAGTCGAAAGCGGCGCTGAGAACCCGCGTGTTCCACCAGGTAAAAAACCTCCTGACAGTTGCCACAGACTACGCTTTTGATAAGAACTTATGGCACAACTACCTGACATTCCTCCTGATCACCAATGAGAACCCATTCAGCCTTGTCTGCGAGAAGATGGGCGCCCAGGACGGAACCGTCAACAACTTTGTGACCCATGACTTCGATATGTTCAAGGAACTGTTCGACTACGACTTTTCCTGGCTGGAGGAGGAACTCTCCATCGACTGCTTCACCCAGTTGACCCACTATCAGGCGATCCGCAAAAAAGAACTGATGTACAATAAAAATGTCAGCGAAAAGGTGAGAACCTTAAGTGAAAAGCTTGAGACAGCAAAGTCCGGCGCGGATTTCTTTAAGTATGTGACAGAGTTCTACAAAGATTACGGCGTCGGTATGTTCGGACTCAACAAGGCATTCCGTATCGCCGAGAACGGGGACGGATCTGTCCGCTTCCTTCCGATCAATAACATGGACACCGTTATGCTGGATGACCTCATCGGCTATGAGCTTCAGAAGAAGAAACTTGTTGAGAATACCCAGGCGTTCTGCGACGGAAAAGCGGCAAACAACGTCCTGTTATTCGGCGACAGCGGTACCGGCAAATCCACCAGCATCAAGGCCATCGTCAACCAGTTCTACCCGCAGGGCCTGCGCATGATCGAGATCTACAAACACCAGTTTAAGGATCTCTCCACGATCATCGCCCAGATCAAGAACCGCAACTACAAGTTCATCATCTACATGGACGACCTCTCCTTCGAGGAGTTCGAGATCGAGTACAAGTTCTTGAAGGCTGTCATTGAGGGCGGCGTTGAGACAAAGCCGGACAATGTGCTGATCTACGCCACATCCAACCGCCGTCACCTTATCAAGGAGACATGGAAGGACAGAGAGGACATGGAGCACAGCGAAGATCTGCATCGTTCCGACACCATGGAAGAGAAACTCTCCCTGGTCAACCGTTTCGGCCTCTCCATCTTCTATGCGAAACCGAACAAGGAAGGTTTCAACGAGATGGCGATCGCTCTCGCGAGACGCGCGGGCATCACTCCGGAGGTCATGACCGACGAGGAGATCTGCTACGAGGCGAACCGATTCGAGATGCGCGGCGGCGGACTTTCCGGCCGTACTGCCCAGCAGTTCGCGAATTATCTGCTTACGATCAAATAAAGAGAAAGAATGAGAAATCCCCGGCGTGGAGACACGCGCGGGGATTTCTTTAGTGCAAGTGTGTGAAGAGGCAGGCTTTCGCAGATGACTATGCTCGGCATGCGAAAAAAGCAGATTACTGCATGGATGATAGAGTACCATAACTGAGAAAAATACCGTCGAACGCAGATGAGAAAAGAGATAGAATTTGCCGCTAAAAAATGTTAAAAAAAGAATATATAGTGTTAAAAATGAATACAAAGCGCATAAAATAACGAAAAAACTCGAGCGATTTTTGAAATTGTACACCTGCTTTAGATTGGATTCGACAAGGGTGCGATACTATAATGTCTATATTCCTACTGGGGATGCTCAAAAAGAAAAATATCATGTCAGACGCCCGGATGGAATAGGGGAAATGACCGAAAAAGAAACTTTATGTGTGACAGGAGGAACATTATGGCAGAATTATCGATTGCAATTGCAGATGACAACAGACAGACTTTGAATTTACTTGGCGAAATTCTGGAAAAAGAGGATGGGATCCATGTAGTAGGAAAAGCGGATAATGGCGAGGACGCGTACAATATGATCGTCCGGACAAATCCGGATATTGTTCTCATGGATGTGATCATGCCGAGGCTTGACGGAATTTCTGTCATGGAGAAAGTAAAAAATAATACTCAGATGAAGAACCACCCGTCATTCATCATGGTGACGGCGGCCAGCAGCCAGGATGTGACGGAGGACGCCTTCCGGCTCGGCGCCAATTACTATATTATGAAACCGTTTAACCGGGATGTGATCCTGGATAAGATCCACAGGGTCTGCCGCGGACGGATGAAAGCGGCGGGCGCGGTACATACGGACGTGAAAAAGGTACAGCCATATCTCGACAAGGAGACTTATATGGAACAGAACCTTGAGACGGATGTGACACAGATGCTGCACGAGATCGGAATCCCGGCCCATATCAAGGGCTATCAGTATCTGAGAGATGCCATCATTATGTCTGTCCAGGATACGGAGATGCTGTCCTCCGTCACAAAGATCCTGTATCCGACGATCGCGAAGACCCACAACACGACGCCGAGCCGCGTGGAGCGCGCCATCCGCCATGCCATCGAGGTCGCCTGGGGACGGGGAGAACTGGATACTTTGAACAGTCTCTTCGGATACACGGTGAACGGAGGCAAGGGAAAACCGACAAATTCTGAATTTATCGCATTGATTGCAGACAAAATCCGACTGGATTATAAACGTATCTGAAAAATCTGAAAAAACAAAAAAGACCCACTTTCTAATTTCCCGGGGATGTGTTATACTGAATCTAATAGCGGGGCCAAAACTAAGGGGCTGGCAGTAAGAAAAGTGGAAGGATGGGTTATCATGAAGAAAATATTGTTTGTCGCTTCCGAGGCTGTACCTTTTATCAAGACCGGCGGACTTGCCGATGTTGTGGGATCCTTACCGAAATGTTTTGATAAAGAATATTTTGATGTGCGGGTCATGATCCCGAAGTATCTCTGCATCAAAGATAAATTTTTGAGCAATCTTACTTATGTAAACCATTTCTATATGGATTACCTGGGACAGAGCCGTTATGTCGGAATTCTTGAATACGTATATGAGGGAATTACCTTCTATTTTATCGATAATGAGAGCTATTTCTGGGGCGATAAGCCGTATGGGGACTGGTATTATGACCTGGAAAAATTCTCATTCTTCTCCCAGGCGGCGTTGTCCGCGCTTCCTGTGATCGGCTGGAGACCGGATGTGATTCACTGCCACGACTGGCAGACCGGACTGATCCCGGTATACTTAAAAGGCCGGTTCGGTGAGGGAGAATTCTTCCGCGGAATCAAGTCCGTCATGACGATCCACAACTTGAAATTCCAGGGCGTGTGGGATGTGAAGACGATCCAGAGATTTTCAGGACTTCCGGATTACTTCTTTACGCCGGATAAACTGGAAGCTTACAAGGATGGAAATATGCTGAAGGGCGGTCTCGTATACGCCGACGCGATCACAACGGTCAGCAGCACCTACGCAGAGGAGATCAAGACTCCGTTCTACGGCGAGGGACTTGACGGCCTTATGCGGGCGAGATCCGGCGATCTCCGCGGAATCGTAAACGGTATCGACTACGATGTCTTCAACCCGGAGACAGACCCGGATATCGTTCAGAATTACAACGCGAAGAATTTCCGGAAAGAGAAAGTGAAAAATAAACGGGCGCTTCAGGAAGAACTTGGTCTCGCAAAGGACGATAAGAAGTTCATGATCGGTATCGTTTCAAGACTCACGAGCCAGAAAGGTCTCGATCTGATCCAGTGCGTGATGGATGAGATCTGTACGGATGATGTGCAGCTCGTTGTTCTCGGAACCGGCGATGAGAATTATGAGAACATGTTCCGCCATTATGACTGGAAATATCATGACCGGGTATCGGCGCAGATATATTATTCCGAGCCGCTGTCCCACAAGATTTACGCGGCCTGCGACGCATTCCTGATGCCGTCCTTATTTGAGCCCTGCGGTCTCAGCCAGCTCATGGCGCTTCGATACGGAACCGTGCCGATCGTCCGTGAGACAGGCGGCTTAAAGGATACGGTATGGCCGTACAACGAGTTTGAGGGAACGGGAACAGGATTCTCCTTCGCAAACTACAATGCCCATGAGATGTTAAATATTATCCGCTACGCGAAGCATATCTTCTATGATAAGAAGCGGGAGTGGAACAAGATCGTCGACCGGGCGATGGCGGTAGACTTCTCCTGGAAGACTTCTGCCGGAAAGTATCAGGAGTTATACGACTGGCTGATCGGATATTAATGGTTCCAAAAATCTGACATAAAAAGAGGAAAACATGACAATGTGGAATGAACTTCTGGGAAACCAGATACTGATCAGCGCGGTGCTCGGATGGACAGTGGCGCAGTTTTTGAAGACCGTGATCGACATGGTGATCAATAAGTCTTTCAACCCGGAGCGGATCTTCGGATCCGGCGGGATGCCGAGTTCCCACTCGGCGACGGTCTGCGCGCTGACGACGGCGTCCGGAATGAAGTGCGGAGTGGGAAGCTTCGAGTTTGCCATCAGCTTTGTTCTCGCGATGATCGTAATGTACGACGCGATGGGCGTAAGGCGGGAGACCGGAAAGCAGGCCAAACTGTTGAACAGCGTTTTCTTCGAGAATATTCTGAATTTAGACGGAGTTTTTCTCCAGAAAAAACTGAAAGAATATGTGGGACATACGCCGCTTCAGGTGGCCGCGGGGGCAGTTTTAGGAATCCTTCTGGCGGTGCTTACTGGCAAATTGTACTAAATTGAAAGAAAACTCTGTACAATTTTAACCAAGAAAATCGACAGGAATTTACAGAAATATGTGAAAAAATCACGAAACTTTTACAAAGGGATGTTGCAAATTTTGGCAACATCCCTTATAATATGTACAGGCCTTTTTTCCGATACTCAATTTTTTTGTGCGATATCTCCAAACCAAGGTTACGTGATGGGGACGCGGAGTTATTGCAGGGGAGCAAAGAGATGAGGACAAAATAGACATCTTTTAGTCTAAACTAAATTCTAGGAGGAATAACAACTTATGGCAAAGTGGGTTTATAAGTTTGAAGAAGGCAGCGCGGCAATGAGAAATCTTCTCGGCGGCAAAGGCTGCAACCTTGCTGAGATGACAAATCTGGGCATGCCGATTCCGCAGGGATTCACAGTAACAACAGAAGCCTGCACAGACTATTACAACAGCGGAAAGCAGATCACAAAAGAGATCCAGGATCAGATCTTCGAAGCTTTAACATGGCTCGAGGGCGTAAACGGAAAGAAATTCGGTGATACTGAGGATCCGTTACTTGTATCTGTACGTTCCGGTGCGCGTGCGTCCATGCCGGGTATGATGGACACCATCTTAAACCTTGGTTTAAACGATGTAGCAGTAGAAGGTTTCGCAAAGAAGACCGGTAATCCGCGTTTCGCATACGACTCCTACAGAAGATTTATCCAGATGTATTCCGATGTAGTTATGGA
>CAVIYT010000207.1:1388-18017 GCA_963646925.1 Paludibacteraceae bacterium | reverse complement strand
CTTCCGCATCCTCCATCATGTTCCTTACAGGTGTTGGTTCCGTTATCGCCTGGGTCATGACAAAAGAGCAGGTTCCGCAGACCATCACAAACGCGCTGGTTGGCTTTACATCCAGTAAGCAGATCGTCCTCTTAATCATCCTCTTTATCCTCCTTTTCCTTGGATGCTTCATGGACGGTACTTCTATCCAGCTCGTTATGGTTCCTGTATTAATGCCGATCGCGGCAGCTTTCGGAATCGACATGATCCACCTTGGCGTTGTCGTTGCCCTCGCGGTAACGATCGGAGCTTCCACTCCGCCGGTAGGTGTGTGTCTGTTCGTACTCAGTACAGTAACGGGAGAACCTCTGGAGAACGTAATTGCAGGTACAAAGACCTTCTATCTCCCGATCTTTATAGCACTTTTATTTGTAACATTCTTCCCGCCGATCGTAACATGGCTTCCGAATTTACTGCTTGGTGCTTAATGTAATGCTAAAAATGATAAAGGTGGTATTCTTATGAAAAGTAGATTTGTAGTTGCTCAGATGGAGCAGAATGGTGACCCGGAGATCAACCTTGCGAATGCTAGAAAAGCAGTTGCAGAGGCTGTAGAATATTATCATGCAGACTTTATCGTATTCCCGGAAGTGTTCATGAGCCTTTATCCGGCAGGAACACCGAAGGAAGTTCAGCTTGGAAGCGCACAGCCGTTAGACGGTCCGTTCGCGACAGAAATGAGAAAACTCGCGAAGGATAATCATGTATGGATCACATTCGGAATGAATGAAAAAGTAGATAATCCGGCAGATCCGCGCAACCACAATACAACAATGATCATCGACAGCGAAGGCGAAGTCAAGGGCGTATACAGAAAGACACATCTTTACGATGCGTTCGGATACAAAGAGTCCGATACGATCTGCCCGGGTGACAAGCTGTTTGATCCGATCGATACCCCGTTCGGAAAAATCGGATTGTTCGTATGCTACGAAGTAAGATTTCCGGAGGTTGCGAGAGATCAGGTTCTCAAGGGAGCCGACATCATCCTCATGCCGACAGCATGGGCAAGCGGTCCGTTAAAATCCCATCAGTTCAAGACTCTGATCACAGCGAGAGCGATCGAGAACACCGCTTACATCGTTGCTGCAGACCAGGTTGGCGTAAACAGCATGGGCGAGAGCATCATCGTGGATCCGATGGGCGTTGCGGTTGCATCCGCAGGCGAGACACCGCAGCTGATCTGCGCAACCATCGATACAGACAGAATCAAAGAAGTCCGCGCGAAACTTCCGTCCTTCAAGGACCGCAGACCGTACCTCTATCTCGTAAAATAAAATAGCTTACAATTTCTCATTATACCGTTACCTCTTGTAGGAAAGGCGCTTCTGACCGTGCAGAGGCGCCTTTTCCGCAATCAATGACCATTTTGGAAAGGAGAACACAGCATGAACGAATTATTAAAAATGACAGCCCATCAGGTAAAAGAAGGTAAATTTGATAAGGCGATCTTAGCCATTGGTGCCTGTGAGGCCCATGGACAGCACCTGGCAGAGGGCTGCGACACCATCGTCTCCTACGAGCTCAGCAAACAGGTGGCGGACCGTGTGCCGGGAATGCTGGTTCTCCCGCCGATCACTGTGGGCTACAGCGGACATTACGACACATTCCCGTTTACCCTGACATTTGACTATGAGACCATGATCCATGTGATCTATGACATCGTGGAATCCGTCCTGAGAAACGGCATCAATAAGATCTTTTTAATGAACGGACATGACGGAAATATCGCGCCGATCGAGATCGCGGCGAGAAAGATCAAGGAGAAATATCCGGACGCAAGGATCGCGTCCCTGCCGGAGTGGTGGGTCATCGCCGGAAAGCTTGTGCCGGAGGGAACCTTCAAGGTCTGGAACGGACTTGGACATGCGGGAGAGGGCGAATCCTCCATCGCTTACCATTTATTCCCGCAGTGGTGCGAGCCGGATCAGGCGACCTGCGTTGTGCCGGATCATCTTCCGGAGCATGTCGACATCAAATGGGATTTCGCTGAGATCACAGATACAGCCCAGACCGGTGACGCGACGATTGCGACGGCGGAAAAAGGAAAGCTCATGAATGACTGTCTTGTTGAGGCTGTCGTGAAAGATATCGAGGAGCTTGAGAAGACTGGATGGAACTATAATACAAGCCGCTGCGCGACGAAACTGAAATGATGGCGGTAGTGTGAAAATAAAAGGAATATTTTATACGATCTTATCAGCGGTTCTGTTTGGGCTGAATCCGTTGCTGTCAAAGCAGATATACGCCATGGGCGGAAATTCGGTCACATTGACATTTTTCCGTATGATGATAACGGCAGTGACGTTCTGGATCGTGAATGCGGTCTGGCTGCATGAAGATTACAGCGTGAGCCGGGATGAATTCAAAAAACTGTTTTTCTGTGCCCAGGGGTACTGCCTGACGCCGTATCTGCTTTGGAGTTCTTACAATTACCTCCCGTCTGGAATGGCGACAACGATCCACTTTGTGTATCCGGTCCTTGTCCTGATCGGAAGTATCGTATTTTATCATGAGAGACTTACCAGGAAAAAAGCGGTGAGCTGTCTTTTCTGTGTGACAGGGATCCTGTGTCTCTGCCAGGCGGATGGGACGATCAGCCTGACGGGATTTCTGATCGCGTTTGTCTCAGGAATCGCCTACACACTGTATATTTTGCTGTTAGATCACTGTGGACTCGTGGACATGCATCCGTACAAGTTAAGTTTCTGGCTTTCCGGAATCGGCACCGCGGAGATATTCCTGATTGCGCTGCGGACGGGAAAATTCACGTTGGGCATCGCAGCAGCAGGCTGGGGACTGACGGTCATCTTTGCCCTGTCAGCGGGTGTGATCGCCTCGACAGCATTTCAGCTCGGGACAAAGTATGTCGGCGCACAGAATGCCTCGATGCTTTCGACCTTCGAGCCGCTGACAAGCGTGATCGTGGGAGTGATTGTATACCATGAAGTTATGACCGGAAGGACAATCGCTGGAATCGCGGCAATTTTACTGTCGGTGATCGTTGTGTCGTGTCCGGAGCGGACAAAAAAATAATTAAAAACGGAAGCAGCCAGGACGTATGAGTGATACGGTCCTGGGCTTCCGTTTTTTGATGTCAAAAACTTGTGAAAACTGCCGCTGATTTCTGCGCAGTGACCGCGCAGGTTCTGAAGGGCAGAGATGGCGCCTGTTATTGCGGATGCCCTGCGACAGATAAGATTACTGTGCTGCAGCTTCTTTCGCAAACCCTGTATTCACAAGATCCTCATAAGGAACCCGTGTGTCGAGTTCTCCGGCTTCCTCCAGGATATTCTCGAGAAGCTCAAAACTTTCCTTCTCAAAGATCGTATTCCCTTTCCAGGTATCCTGCTCTTTGTAGCGGTCCACGATGATGGCGATCTTTTCGGTGTCGGTCTCCTTAAACTGCGGTTTGATCGTCTCGGCGATCTCCTCGGCGGAGTGGGTGTTCACGTAGTCGAGACCTTTCTGGATCGCGTTCGTGAATTTCTGGATGATCTCCGGGTGCTTTTCGATATAGCTCTTTTTAGCGCTGTAGGCGGTGTAGGGAACATAGCCGGAGTCTTTTCCGAGGGACGCGACTATATAGCCGTTTCCTTCCTGTTCCAGGGCCGTCGCGAAGGGCTCGAACTCGACGGTGTAGTCGAAATCATTGCTGGTGAAGGCCGCCGCAGTGAGACCGAAGCTGATGCTTTGGTCGATGGTGAGATCCTTTGCGGGATCGATGCCGTTCTTCTTTAAGATATACTCAAAGACCATCTGCGGCATGCCGCCGGCACGGCCGCCCAGGACTTTCTTTCCGGCAAGGTTTTCCCACTTAAAGTCAGCTTCCGGCGTCCGCCCCACAAGGAAGTTTCCAGCCCGCTGGGTGAGCTGGGCGAAGTTCACGGCGTAGTCTGCATCGCCCTGGATATAAGTATAGATACTCGCCTCCGATCCCATGAACCCGATGTCCGCGTCCCCGGACACCAGGGCGGTCATGACCTTGTCGGCTCCAGCCCCGTTTACGAGAGTCAGGTCGATTCCCTCGTCTTTAAAATATCCCAGCTCAATGGCGGCATACTGGGGCGCGTAGAAGATGGAGTGGGCGACTTCGTTTAAGGTAACGGGAGTTAAAGATGATTCCGTGTTCTTCTTACACCCGGCAAGCAGAGCCGCCGCCGTAAACACAAAAAGAACCGGTGCCAGAATTTTTCTCATAATACCAAAAGACCTCTCTTTGCGATCGTCATATATGTTCAGTGTATGAGAGGGGTGGGAAAAGGTGCAAAAATTCCAAAAGGCAAAATCGAACGTATGTTTACTTTGGCGATTATATATGATAAAATAAAGATGAATGGAAAGCTGGTTGCTGTATGGGAACTATTTATATCATTAATATGGAGGTGGTGCAATGAAAATTGAACTTGGTCAGGTGCAAAAGATGCTGGAATGGTTAAAAACAAAGCTATATCTAGATTCTATCGCAAAAAATGCCAGTTCTCGTGCTATAAAGAGGGGACAGGTATATCGCTGCAATTTTGGATGCGGAATTGGAAGTGAAATGCAAAAAGAACGACCAGCTGTTATTATCCAAAATGATGTTGCCAATGCCAGGTCAGGAAATACGATCGTGATTCCGATCACACATGATACCAGCACATTGCCTTGTGTAGCAGATATTACACCTATGGAAGATTCTGACGGTAATATGATTCTCGATGGTCAGGCGAACAATTCTAATATGATGTGTGTCAGCAAGGCAAGATTAGGTGATTTGATAGGAACCTTATCAAAAGCAGACATGAAAAAAATAGATGAAGCATTGGCTAGAACAGTGGGGCTGATGGGCTATTATTCTGATTTGACAAAGCGGCTGGATGATAAATTGGAATATATTTTAAAAATAAAGGAAGAACGTAATAAGGCACAGGATGAACTGGCTGATTTAAGAAAAACACTTGAATTGCCAGATGAAGTTTCTTTGTTAGAGTGTGTTTCAAAGATGAAAATAATTATTGACAAAAAGGAATAAAATTCGTAATATATAAGTACAAAGAGGTCTTTTTCTAGAGTGAAAAAGATATTATTATTTATTCAAAGGAAGGGAACTCAGGATGAGTTCCTTTTTACTTTGCATGATATTTAGAGTTAATACATAGATTACAAATACAAAGTGGCTCTGAATCGGATATTCAGAGTTGTAAAACGGCGGAATTATCATTTGCGATAGTTCCGCCACTTTTTTGCAAGTTGTCATTCATCCGGAGAAACTGCCAATAGATATTTATAAGTAATAAGAAAAACCTATAGCAAGCCCTGAGTACATCCAATTAGACAGATTTTCCAACATATGGTACGATTACCTTGCAACCAGATAGGGTGGTTGGTAAATGAAAACAAGATGATTTTTCGGGAACCACACGCGACATCCCGATCCGAGATAAGAGGAGGAAAATCACTATGGCAAAGAAGACAAGAGCAGAGAGAAATTTTAAATTTGAGACATTACAGCTTCATGTAGGACAGGAACAGCCGGATCCGGTGACAGACGCGAGAGCAGTTCCGATCTACCAGACATCTTCCTATGTATTTAGAAACTGCGAGCATGCGGCAGCACGTTTTGGACTCACAGACGCGGGAAATATCTACGGCAGACTGACAAACCCGACAGAGGATGTTTTTGAGAAGAGAATCGCAGCATTGGAGGGCGGTGTTGCAGCACTGGCAGTTGCCTCCGGCGCAGCGGCAGCAACTTATGTATTCCAGAACCTGGCACATGCAGGTGATCACATCGTTGCGGCAAAGAACATCTATGGCGGAACATACAACCTCTTAGCACACACACTTCCGGAGTACGGCGTGACAGCAACCTTCGTTGACCCGTTCAACTACGAGGAAGTGGAGAACGCGATCCAGGAGAACACAAAAGCGATCCATGTTGAGACACTTGGAAACCCGAACTCCGATGTTGTTGATATCGAGAAGCTGGCTTCCATCGCTCATGCGCATAAGATCCCGCTGGTTGTGGACAACACATTCGCAACTCCGTATCTTGTAAGACCGATCGAGTACGGCGCAGATATCGTATTCCACTCCGCAACAAAATTCATCGGCGGTCACGGAACAACCATCGGCGGAGTGATCATTGACAGCGGCAACTTCGACTGGGAAGCAAGCGGAAAATTCCCGTCCTTAGTTGAGCCGAACCCGAGCTACCACGGCGTAAGCTTTGTAAAGGCAGCAGGAAGAGCAGCATTCGTCACAAAGATCCGTGCGATCTTACTTCGTGACACAGGCGCAACGATCTCCCCGTTCCACGCATTCATCTTCTTACAGGGACTTGAGACACTGTCTCTCCGCGTAGAGCGCCATGTACAGAACGCATTAAAGGTCGTTGAGTACTTAAACAACCATCCGCTCGTAGAGAAAGTAAACCATCCGTCCGTATCCGATGATCCGGAGCAGCAGAGACTTTACAAGAAGTACTTCCCGAACGGCGGCGGCTCCATCTTCACCTTCGAGATCAAAGGCGGCGCAGAGGCAGCGAAGAAGTTCATCGATAACCTTGAACTCTTCTCCTTACTCGCAAACGTTGCTGACGTGAAGTCCCTCGTGATTCACCCGGCTTCCACAACTCACTCACAGTTAAACGACGAGGAGTTAGCGGACCAGGGCATCAAGCAGAACACGATCCGCCTCTCCATCGGTACAGAGAACATCGACGACATCATCGAGGATCTGGACGAGGCGTTTAAGACATTACAGGAATAATATCCTAACAGTTCAGCCATGCGCCGATCTGTGTTGGAAAAAATACCCCCTCAATTGACGAACGAATACAGGACAGCGGTCACTGCGCAGAAGATGTGCATGTGGCCGCTGTTCTGTTGTTGGCAGTCATCTTAAAAGGGTACAGAAAAAGCTCCGTAAGAAACTGCCTTAAGACAATTTTTGCGAAGCTTTTTTGTTTTGATGTGTGAAAATAAAGTAATAAAAAATAGTCACGGAGCCGCAGATATTATGACTAATATGAACCTTTTACGCTGCCTTTATGACTGACACGGTCCTTTCACGCTGTTTAAGATCTTCTCAGCCGCCAGTCTGTGCTTTTCCTCCAGCTCATGCTTCTGGTCGAGGATCGTCTGGACGGTGATACCGTCTAAGTAGTCCATGATGACGCGGTTTAAACCTTCCCAGACGGGGAGTGTGTCGCAGGCATCGCAGTGTTCACAGGGGTTCGGGGTGTGTTCGAGGCAGGAGACCGGGGCGAGGCTGCCTTCGGTGGTCTGTAAGATCTCGCCGACGGTACACTCCGACGGGGTCTTCGCAAGCTTGTATCCGCCCTGGTATCCGCGGGTGGTGGAGAGGATCCCCGTCTTATTTAAGAGGGGAACGATCTGCTCCAGATATTTTTTTGAGAGTCCCTGGCGGGCGGCGATGTCCTTTAAGGAAATAAAGCCATCGTCGGCATGTTCAGCCAGGTCAATGACCATGCGCAGGGCATAACGCCCTTTTGTAGATATTTTCATGATTATTTCACCAATTTCAACAGCAATCTGACGTGATGTGAGATGTTCAGAGCACTGGACTTTCTATAGAATACAAACAAAGATTCCGCTCATCATGCGGAATCTGGAACTGTTCTGATTATACTACAAAAAAGGTAGGCATTCAACCGACGTTTTGCTTTTTCTCATGGTTGCCAGAAAAAAATACATGTGATAAAATAGAAGCAATCGTGGATCGAATCAGAAAGGAACCATAAATATGATGAAAAAGCTGGAAGATTATGTAGTAAGTATCCCGGATTTTCCGGAACCGGGAATTATTTTCCGTGATATCACTTCAATTTTACAGGATCCGGACGGATTAAAGCTGGCGATCGATTCTCTCCTTGATATGGTAAAGGATGTAGATTTCGATGTGGTCGTTGGAGCGGAGTCCAGAGGATTTATTTTCGGAACACCGGTCGCTTACGCGATGGGAAAATCCTTTGTTCCGGCGAGAAAACCGGGAAAACTTCCGAGAGAGACCGTTTCTATGGAGTACGCCTTAGAGTACGGCACCGGAACCATCGAGCTCCACAAAGATTCCATCAAACCGGGCCAGAAGGTCGTAATTATCGATGACCTGATCGCAACAGGCGGTACTGTGGAAGCGATCGCGAAGCTTGTGGAAGAGCTTGGCGGAGAGGTCGTTAAGATCTGCTTCGTGATGGAGCTTGCCGGATTAAAGGGAAGAGATAAACTGCAGAAGTATGATGTGGATTCTGCGATTATTTACGAAGGTAAATAAGACAGGGCAGCAATGCCGGGAGAAATAAAAAAGGTATGCCGCCAGGGAACGCGTGAAAAGCGGGCTGGCGGCATTTTTATATTGCGATTTACAGCGAAGCAACTGTCGGCGGCAGGTGGTCAGGACCAAATTCTGTTGCGGCAAATGGAAAAGAGGATATAAAATGAGAGAAATCGTATTTAAAATGGAGCGCCCGGGTCTTGTGGAGGTCGGGCAGGAGGTGGATGTCAGTGAGTCCATCACGCCGGTCAATGTGAACTATATGATCGAGCCGGCGGTGGCCATGTCGGGGCTGTTCCGGTTTACGGAGAGACTGAAGAGCAAAAAGGGCATCGTGAAGGATATTATCCAGAACGACCGCGGGTATTATGTGACGGTGGAATTTGACGAGTGATAACATACTGATCATGTTTTGGCTCTGAAACTTCGAACAGCGGTAATGTGATAATGCAGGGCACAAAAATTCGAGTTTTATGAAGCTGTCTGATCTTGTTTCCTGTGAAAAAAGAGCAAAAACAGGAGATACACGGTGGATAAGATAAGAACCTGCGCCGCAGTCCGGAAAAACTCCGGGAAACCTGCGGGAATCGGCAGGTCTTCCGGGAACAGCCGGAAGATCCAAAGCGCGCAGAGCAGGCAGAACACCGGTTTCCCGATAAATACCCAGGCGTTCCAGGCACAGGGAACGATCCTGCGGAGCGCCAGGATATGGAGCAGGGATAAAAGCATCTCACTCGTTAACATTCCCCAGAGGCAGGCGCAGATTCCAAACTTCGGGATTCCGAACCACACGAAGGCGATGCGGACGAGAAGTGAGACCAGATGGTGGAAAAACGTGAGTTTCGTCTTTCCGAGACCATTTAAAATGCTGCCGGACGAGGTGGCGAGATAGAGAAACGGGCAGAGCCAGGCGAGGATCTGAATGAAAGATCCGGCGTCCTGGCTTTTAAATATCTGCAGGCCCAGCGCATCGCCGAAAACTGTGAAGACCCCAATGCAGAAGATCCCCAGATAGAGGCTGTACCGGAAGGACATGGAGATCCCATCTGCAATTCCTGAATTGTTCCCAGCGGACTGGTGCCTTGCGGTGACAGGCAGCAGGACCACAGCCAGGGAGTTTACCAGGGCCGATGGAAAGAGGACAAAGGGCATCGCCATGCCTGTGAGTGTTCCATATGTACTGACGGCCTGGGAGCGGGTGAGTCCGTAGAAGGTCAGGCGCTCCGGGATCATGATCGTCTCGGCGCTCTGTAAGAGGTTTAAGACGAGACGGTTTGCCATGAGTGGGGCGACGAGAGCCAGGAGAGCCGCCATGGGGGAGAACAGATCCTGAAATGCACTGCAGCTGGGGATATTCTGCTTCTTCTGAAAAGAGTTAAGGTGAGTCCGTTGGTTGGAAGGATTGATTTTAGTATGCTGAGTTAAATTATGGTCTGACGGAATCTTTTTTTCGGAGGAAGTATAAGAATCTGATTGGTGTATGAATTTCAATTTGTCGATATTTCCATGAAATTCATGAAACAACAGAAAAAATATCAGCACAAACAGCGCCGACCCGGCTTCCCCTGCGACAAGTCCGAATACCGCCAGCGATACCGTGATCGGAATATTTTTCTCAATGCAGACGGAGACCAGGAGAAACACGGTAAAGATCCGGATCATCTGCTCAAAGAGCTGGGCGGCAGCGGGGACGGAGACTTTTTCCTTTCCGTAATAATACCCGCAGATGCAGGCATGGACGGAGGTACATGGAATCGCGAAGGCCATGACGGAGAGCAGCGGGGCACACCGCGGCTCCATAAGGATATGTTCCGCGAGAGGCACGGAAAAGTAACGGATCGCAAAGGCGGAAACCAGGGACATGGCGAAGGATAAAGAAAAGCCGGAGAGCAGCGTCCGCTTCGCATGGTCCGGGTCCGCCGCGGTGAAGCGGGAGATGGCGGTCTGGATCGACCCGGCACAGAGGGAGAAGAAGATCCCATAGACCGGAAAGATCATCTGGTAGATCCCAAGTCCCTCCGCGCCGATGGTCCGGGAGAGAAAGATCCGGTAGAAAAAGCCGAGGACCCGGGAGAGAAGTCCGGCGGCGGTGAGGAGAATGGTTCCGGTGATCAGTGGGTGAGTTTTATGGGAAGAAGGCATGGGCAGCTCCGTTGAGGCAGAAGGATTCTGTTATATATATGTGGAAACAAGAGATGGATATGACGGCTGAAACCGCCGAAAACACGGGGATTTCCTAAATACTTAGCGAGTTACTGTGTATTTCTGAAAAAACATGAGATTACTGGTTGAAATTCCCGAGGGGTTTCGTATATAATGTAGGATATCTGTGGCCTGTCCGCGCTTTTTGGCGCTGATGAAAGGTTCATGGCATACTATAATGTGATTAGGCTTTTAACCTTATTAACAGAAAGGCGGAACAATGAAAAAAGTAATCTATCTCGACAATGCGGCAACGACAAAGGTACGTCCGGAAGTCGTAGAAGCCATGCTGCCGTTTTATACAGAATATTACGGAAACCCTTCTGCGGTATACGAATTCTCCACACCGTGTAAGGAGGCGCTTGCGAAAGCAAGAGAGACTGTAGCGAAATCCCTCGGCGCGAAAGATAATGAGATCTACTTCACAAACGGCGGATCCGAGTCCGATAACTGGGCTCTGATCGCGACTGCGGAAGCTTACGCGTCCAAAGGAAAACACATCATCACAACAAAGATCGAGCACCACGCGATCCTTCACACATGTGACTACCTCGAGAAGCGCGGCTACGAGATCACCTACCTTCCGGTAGACGAGTTCGGCTCCGTTTCCATCGACGAGTTAAAGAAAGCAATCCGCCCGGATACGATCCTGATCTCCGTGATGTTCGCGAACAACGAGATCGGAACGATCCAGCCGATCAAGGAGATCGGTGAGATCGCCCATGAGAACGGAATCATCTTCCACACAGACGCTGTTCAGGCATTCTGCCACGAGCCGATCAATGTGGATGAGTACCATATCGACATGTTAAGTGCCAGCGGCCATAAGTTCCACGGACCGAAGGGTGTGGGCTTCCTCTACATCAGAAAAGGCTTAAAGCTCCGCTCCTTCATCCACGGCGGCGCCCAGGAGAGAAAACGCCGTGCCGGAACTGAGAACGTGCCGGGAATCGTTGGTCTCGGAAAATCGGTTGAGATCGCGATGGCAGAACTTGAGAACAATAAGAAGAAAGAGACAGAGCTCCGCGACTACCTGATCGGCCGTGTGATGGACGAGATCCCGTACACACGCTTAAACGGTCACCGCACAAACCGTCTCTCAAACAACGCGAACTTCGCGTTCCAGTTCATCGAGGGTGAGTCCTTACTCATCATGCTAGACATGGACGGAATCTGCGGTTCCAGCGGATCCGCATGCACATCCGGTTCTCTTGACCCGTCCCATGTGCTTTTAGCGATCGGACTTCCGCACGAGATCGCTCACGGTTCCTTACGTCTCACCTTAAGCGAGGAGACAACGAAGGAAGAGATCGACCATACTGTAGACTGCCTTAAGAAGATCGTGGAAAAGCTTCGCGCAATGTCCCCGCTCTATGAGGATTTCATTAAGAAGAACAGAAAGTAAGAGGGAAAATAATGTATTCAGAGAAAGTAATGGACCATTTCCAGCACCCGAGAAACATGGGAGAAATTGAGGACGCCAGCGGCGTAGGTACTGTCGGAAACGCAAAATGCGGCGATATCATGAGAATCTATCTCGATATCGATGACGAGACCCACATCATCCGTGACTGCAAGTTCAAGACTTTCGGCTGCGGCGCTGCGGTTGCAACAAGCAGCATGGCGACAGAGATGGTAATGGGAAAGACGATCGAGGAAGCGATGGAAGTAACCAATAAGGCCGTTATGGAAGCACTTGACGGACTTCCGCCGGTAAAGGTTCACTGCTCCCTGCTTGCAGAGGAAGCGATCCATGCAGCGCTCTGGGATTATGCAGAAAAGCACCATATCGAGATCAAAGGCTTACAGAAGCCGGTGTCCGATATCAGTGAGCATGAAGAGGACGAGGAATATTAATGAAGAAAAAAGTCGTGGTAGGAATGTCCGGAGGCGTGGACTCATCGGTTGCGGCCTGTCTTTTAAAGGAACAGGGGTACGACGTGATCGGTGTGACCATGCAGATCTGGCAGGAAGAGGATTCCTGTACCGTTGAGGAAAACGGCGGATGCTGCGGACTCAGCGCGGTGGAGGACGCGAGACGTGTCGCGTGGACACTTGGAATTCCCTACTATGTTATGAACTTCCGGAAAGAATTCCAGAAGAGTGTTATCGACTATTTTGTTGCGGAGTATCTGCACGGACGGACACCGAATCCGTGCATTGCCTGCAACCGCTATGTAAAGTGGGAAGCGCTTTTAGAGCGCAGCTTAGAGATCGGCGCCGATTATATCGCGACCGGTCACTACGCGAGGATCAGCCAGCTGCCGAACGGACGCTATACGATCCGCAATTCCGTGACGGCGGCGAAGGACCAGACCTACGCGCTCTATAACCTGACCCAGTTCCAGCTTTCCAAGACTTTGATGCCGATCGGCGATTACACGAAGGACGAGGTGCGAAAGATCGCCGAGGATCGTGGACTTGCGGTGGCAAAGAAGAAGGACAGCATGGAGATCTGCTTTGTGCCGGATAATGATTATGCCAGATTTATCGAGCGCGAGGCGTCTGATGTTCCGAGATGCGGAAACTTTGTGGACAAAAACGGCGTGATCCTCGGAAAACATAAGGGAATCACCCACTACACCGTCGGTCAGAGAAAGGGATTAAACCTCGCGATGGGACATCCGGTGTTCGTCACAGGGATCCGCCCGGAGACCAACGAGGTCGTGATCGGTGAGGGAAACGATGTATTTTCCGACCATCTGATCTGTAAGGATATGAACTGGATGGCGATCGACGGACTTCACGGCGAGGAAAGAGAAGTTCTCGCGAAGATCCGCTACAGCCACAAGGGATCCCCGTGTATCATCAAGGAACTCCCGGATGGAACCGTGGAGTGCCGGTTTAAAGAGCCGCAGCGCGCGATCACACCGGGACAGGCAGTTGTATTTTATGAAAATGAATGTGTAGTCGGAGGAGGAACGATCCTATGAGCAGGATGAAAAAGGGAAACGGACTTCTCCGATTCCTTATTTCTGCGGCCTTTTTCACGCTGGTGCTTACCGGGTGCAATGGGACGAGAAAATATGAGGCGGTGGATCTGAGCAGTGAGGCGGCGGAATCTGAAACAGCGGAGTCCGGTGCGGATCTCGCGGAAAAAAGCACAGATTCGACGAATCCCGGTTCCAGGGATGTGGACGTGCAGGCCCTTGGAGAGACTGCCGGAGAAGGTTTGACGGCGGATCCGGAGAGCGGAGATCCCGCGGCGGAAAGTTCTGAGATGGTGGAGTCTGCTTCGGAATCAGAGGAACTGTCCTCTGAAATGTCTGAGGCGGAGAGCGTTGAGGCGGCGAGAGAATCAGCCGCGGCGGCTTACACGGCGGCTGCGAACGACGATGCCGAGACAGCGCCGGAGATCCCGTTTAACGGACACACTGTCGCCATCGACGCGGGACATCAGGCAAAGGCGAACACCTCAAAAGAACCCATCGGTCCGTCCTCCACGACCATGAAGGCAAAGATGCCGGAAGGCGCGGTTGGAACGTCCAGCGGGGTCCACGAGTACGAGGTGACGCTGACGGTGGCGAAAAAGCTTGAGACAGAGCTTGTAAACCGCGGCTATCATGTGGTCATGATCCGCACGAGCCATGACGTGAATATGAGCAGCGCGGAGCGTTCCGTGGCGGCGAATAAGAGAGGGGCAGATATCCTGATCCGGCTCCATGCCGGTTCCATGGATAACTCCAGTGTCTACGGCGCGCTGGCTACCTGTATGACGGCCCAGAACCCGTATAACGCCGGTCTTCACGACAAGAGCTACAATCTTTCCAAGAAGATCGTGGACACCGTCTGCGGGACAACTGGAACAAAGAACCGCGGCGTCCAGGAGACAGACAGCTCCTCCGATATCAACTGGTGCGAGATTCCGGTCTGCGTGTTTGAGATGGGATTTTTAAGCAATCCCGACGAGGACACCTGGCTGCAGGATGACGGCTACCAGGGAAAGATCGTCAGCGGGATCGCAGGGGCGGTGGATGCTTATTTTGCGGAGGGGAATTAGGAACCAGTACTTTGGCCTATATCGCATTCATGAGATCTTCTTGTTTTCATGTACATGAAAACAAGAAGCATTTGGCGTTAGCCAAATACTGGTTCACACATAAAAATGCCTGGACAAGCTCGCTTGACCGGGCATTTTTACGCGAGAACCAGTGCATGAGCAAACTGGTGTAAATAATTTTACAATTTTTCTCTATACAAATCTCAAAAAATATGTATAATAATATATAGTCTGCCTTTTCAAAGAGGCAGACATCCTGGAGACGTAGCGAAGCGGCCGTAACGCGGCGCACTCGAAATGCGTTTATCGGTTCATCCCGGTACGAGGGTTCGAATCCCTCCGTCTCCGCTTTTGGGGAATCCTTGAATTTACTGGGATTCCCTTATTTTATGCCTGTTTGCGGGAATTTCAGAAAGATGTTATCAGTGCATTTAGAATGGTAAAAGTGCAGATTTACGGGGAAAGTATCACACGAAGTATCACACGACAAAGCGATTCTTTTTAGCATATTCCAATTCGATTTTCTCTCGTTCTTCATCGATGACATTCTCGTAGACTCGCTTCAGTACGGAGCTTCCGGGCTTCCACCCACCAATGGCCTCGATGTAACGATCCGGGACACCGCTGACATGCATCTGGGACGCTGCGTAATGCCGTAAGTCATGGAAACGGAAAGATGGAAGCCCGGCTTTTTGTAGTGCTCTTCTGAAGTGCCGGTAAAGGATATCCGGTGACATACCTACAACGGTATCTTTATCATGGTGGATTGTTTTCACAAGATCGATCACATACTGCGGCACGCGGACGGTCCGATATGAATTATATGTTTTCGGATTGTGAATGACCCATTTCCAGTCGGCAGTCTCAGAGATTCCTTTGTTGATCCGTATGGTGCAGTTTTCGTAGTCAATATCTATCGAAGGTGATAGCACATGCTTCTCCCCGCCGCATTGTCCCAACCGCAGCAAAGAGGATCCCGGCCTTGGTCTCGGGTGAATCACAATGATCGAGAAGGGACTGGACATCACTGGCAGAAGGTGTGTAGTATTCCAGCTTCCTTTTCTGCGGAAATGTAACGTTTGGAGTAAATCCGGGAAGAAATACGGAGAGTGCTGCGGATATGAGACCGAACACGTTTCGGACGTATTTTGGTGAGTGTTCCATAGAAAGATCGGAAACAAATCTCTGCAAATCAGTATTTTTGACGACAGACAAATCAGCAAATGCAATCTTGTGTGTCTGGATCCAGCGAAGCGCAGTACAATAACCTTTGACCGTTGACGGTGCCAGAACATTCCGCTTCATTTCAATGTACCTCTCACACGCCTGTGCGACCGTCAGAGACTCTTTCAGCTCTCATTCTTCCATTCAGTAGCTAAAGCCTGTGCCTGCGCCTTCGTGGGGGCTGTGAAGCTCTTGTAGTGTTTCTTCCCATCGTTATCCGTGTAGTCGTAGACCTGGACACGGATGTTCCCGGACGGCAGTTCATTTTTCTTCTTTCTTGCCATTACACAATTCCTCCTTGCTTAAAATAAGGGGGAGTGCTACAATATAAGTGATTTGGTATTTAGATCCATTACTCACACGTAACCTCCCCTGGTTACAGAAATCCCCCAGTGATTCAGACCCACTGGGGGATTTTTTATTTTTGCATATATTCATATCTAAATTCGTTTTCGAGCGACTTTTCAATATCTTGTTCGTATTCTGCATTAATGTGACCTTTATCCCAATGTGATGCTACATATACTCCCCTTTTTGTGATGTTATACGCACAACCGTTGTCGAAGAGAATTGAAAAATCTTCTGGTGTTCCAATTAGATGAACAATATTATCAACTTTGATGTTGAATTGCTGTTCGAATCCATCAGTTGGGCAAAGACAAAAATCAAAGTCTTTACCATACGGGAAAGGAAGCTCTCCCGTGTTTTCTCCGCTTTCTTCAAAATTTATATATGAATTTGGTGTGTCATACATATATTTTGTAAGAAAATCAGAAATCACCAACCGAGCATATTTTTGGGGATAATAGAAAAAGTGAACAAGCTTTTCAAAAACTTCTGGATCTGTATCGTGTATATTTTTTAATGTCCTTTCAATGTACAAGTAA
>CAVIYT010000207.1:476-1350 GCA_963646925.1 Paludibacteraceae bacterium | reverse complement strand
AATTATGGGAATGCTCTGGAAGATGTAGCGCCTTTACTTGTTGCCAATATTTTCCCTCAGAAACAAAGACAGTTATATTGTCTATATGGTAAAAACCCTCAAAATAATCAGCCATTTCTCTCCCCCGTTATTTCAACCTCAACTCCAACAGTTCCTTCGGATATCCCGTACACTGGCAAAATTGTTCTTCGGTATACCCCCGGTACTGCGCCAACAGTTCCTCTGATATCAGCAGGTACGCGGCAAACAGGTTCGCTCTGCGTTCCAGCTTCGATACCAGTAATAATGTTTTATTGCGTATAAAGTAACAGTTCGCCTTGCGGTCTAAGAGTGCGTGGCCTAACTCATGTGCCATCACAAGGCGAAGCTCTTCACGGCTCAGCTGATTGCTTAAGAATATGTACCGGTGGTTCTTGAGGAACATGTAGCAGCCCTCGTGTTTGCAGTTCCCTATCTGGTACAACACGCCAAGCTGATCGGCAATCTCGAACGGATCATCTGTACCGCATTTTCTTTTGTAGTATGATACGAGTCGTTTCACTCGTGCCAGATCGTCCATAATGACATCACCTACTTCTTATAACGCTTGTTTGTGTACTTTTCTTTATTTATCATCTTTAGCCGTCGTAGGGCAATTTCCAGCTCATCTTTAAATAATGCCGCTGCTTCTGGATCCAGATCCTCGCCGTTATAACTTGCCGGTCCGTTTTCGCCAGCGGTAAGTTTTTCCATGATCCGGTCGAGATCTTTCGCAATGTCCCGTTCATCCTTTGCGGTCAGCTCCGGGACTTTTTCTTTCGGCTCTTCTTTACCTGTCATGAGGTATTCAACAGTTACACCGAAGTAGTCAGCAATTTTTTGCAGTTTCTCTTGC
>CAVIYT010000207.1:0-466 GCA_963646925.1 Paludibacteraceae bacterium | reverse complement strand
CTCTTGCTTAGGGGTACTTCTCCCGCTTTTCCAATCTGAAAAAGTAGAACCCGCGATACCGGTCGCTTTTGAAACTTTGTAAGCTGTGACTCCATATTTTTCAAGCAACTTCACAAATATATCGTACATGGCAACTCCTTTAAAAAAATATTTATGAAATCATAATTAAAATGCTTGACTAATAATGATATCCGTGATATAGTTTACACATGGTTAGGAAATCATAAATACAAACAAGGGTAGTAATGATTTTCATAATCTTTCGGAAATGTGAATTATTTAATGTGGTAATTGAACTATATCACATTTCCGAACTAAAAACAATACTTTATGCATGAAAACATTATGTTTTTTCGGAGGTGAATAATAGAAATGTATGAAAAATTCGCAAATCTTTTAGAGGAGAAGGGTGTTACAGCATACCGAGTAGCAAAAGACACCGGAATTGCCGCAAATACCTTTACAG
>CAVIYT010000206.1:20102-42469 GCA_963646925.1 Paludibacteraceae bacterium | reverse complement strand
TTAAAGAAAAAGCCCGTAAAATCAATACTTTAGGGCTTGACATTATAGGAAGGATGTAATTGTTCAATAGGTCTGCGCATTTACTGCGCTGACCGTAAGAAAGCTTCGCATAGAAGGCAAAAATCCCATCGCCGCAGTCGATTCAGAATGGATTTTTGCTCGTAACTGCGAGGGAACCGAACAGTTACGAAGGGATTGTTATATGAAGAAATTTAGATTGACCATCGGCGTTTTACTGACCATCATCTCGATGCTCTTAAACACCGTATGTGCATTCGCAAGTACCCCGAAAAACTCTGGCCACTTGGACAGCATCGACGGAAATAAGGTTTCCGGCTGGGCGTGGAACTCCGCTGTCCCGGATACCCCGGTCTCCGTCTCCGTCACCGTGGTCAACTCCCATACAGGCGAGTCTCTCTTAGCAGAGACCGCTGAAGCTGATATCGAGCGCGATGACTTAAAGGAAAGCGGAATCGGAAACGGTGCCCACGGCTTTGAGATCATGATCGACTGGTCCTCCATCCCGGATGACACCTACATGATCAAGCTCAGCGTAAACGGCACAGCGCTTCCGTTGGCTTACCAGTACGATACCGAGACAAAGATCATCAAAAATGCCACCCTCGTATCGTTAGGAACCTTCAAAACCACCGCTTACTGCCCGTGCAGAAGCTGTTCCGAGGGCTACGGCCGTCTCACAAAGACCGGAACCCAGGCTACCGCAAGCCGCACCGTGGCTGTTGACCCGCGCGTCATTCCACTCGGAAGCCATCTCCTGATCGACGGTGTCGAGTACATCGCTGAGGACGTCGGCGGCGGCGTTAAGGGAAAACATATCGATATTTTTTACAACACACATTCGGAAACAAGAGATCACGGAGTGGAGCGCTCTGAGGTCTATCTGATCCAGTCATAAGTTCACAAAAAGGGAACCTTCTCAGCACACATAAAATGTTCTGAAAAAGTTCCCTTTCCTATTATAGATATCTTATATCATTCAGGACCGCTCCTGAATTCACACGATCATCCCTGTATTTAAACGGTATGTCCCTTTGCCACATAGAACGGCTGGGTATCCGTTCCCTTGAGCTCCTGGCCGACCTCGATGGTCACGTTCTTGTCTGTGACAACGTAATCCAGGCGTCCGCCAGCTTTCACGACCGTATCCTGCATCAGGACACAGCTTCTGACCTTCGCGCCTTTCTCGATCTTAACGCCTCGGAAGAGGATACAGTTCTCCACATCTCCCTCGATCACACAGCCGTCAGCCACAAGGTTGTTTTTTGTCTTGCATCCGTTAATGTATCTCGTCGGGTTGTCGTCGCGGATCTTTGTGTAGATCTGTCCGCCGGTAAACAGCGCGTCAAGGTTCTCGTCGTCGAGAAGTTTCATATTCTCATCAAAATAGCTCTTTAAGCCGCAGATCCGCGCGTAATATCCGTCATATTTATATCCGCGGATATTGTACTTATCCAGCCTAGGCGCAAGAATGTCACGTTCAAAGTAGGAATAACCGCGGACAAAAGCCGCATGAATCTTATCGATCAGCGCTTCTCTTTCCATAATATAGATGTTCATGGAAAGATTCTGCTTTCCGCACTCCTCGGAGTTCATAAAGATCCGTCTCACACGTCCCTCATCCATCTTTAACGTGTAATACATATCCCCGTGGGCCCCCGCATGGATCAGCTCCGCCGGGATCTCCTGCTCCGTGTAGGCAACGGTCACATCGGCACCGCTCTCAATATGTTCCTTTAACATCGCGTTGAAGTCGAAGTCCACCGCAATGTTGGCGTCCATCATGATCACATATTTTTCCTTCTTATTTTTAAGGAACGGCAGGATGCTCTCCAGCGCCTGGACACGTCCGCTGTAGACCTTCATATTTTTCTCCGCATACGGCGGGAAGATACTGAGGCCGCCGTTCTTTCTGAGAAGGTCCCACTCACGGCCGGATCCCAGGTGATCCATCAGGGAATGGTAATTCTCACGGACCACGATGGAGATATTGCTGATTCCGCAGTTCGCGAGACTGGAAAGGAGGAAATCGATGATCCGGTAACGTCCCGCGAACGGGATGGATGCCATCAGGCGGTCGCCCGCAAGTTCCGGCACCAGGTTATCATAACTGTTCGGGAAAATAATACCGATCGCATTTGCATTGGAATTTACCATTGTTCTTCACCGTCCTCCACATTTTTATTGACCATGGCGTTCGGGCCGATCTTCGCGCCTTTTCCGATGGTGATTCCGGAACCGATGGTCGCAACGCCGTGCTCTTCGCCGCTCGGCATGGAGCCAACAACGGCATTCTCTCCGATCACAACCTTTTCCGCGACGATACAGTGTTCCACAACGGCACCCGCCTTGATGACGGTTCCGCCCATGACAACAGCATCCTCGATCTTCGCGCCCTTTTCTACCTTAACGCCGGAGAACAGGATCGAATGCTTGATATTTCCGTCGATCCGGCATCCGTCTGTGATCATGGAATTCTCAACTACCGCGTTGGAGCCGATCTTGTGACCGGTCATACCGCTGTTTCGGCTGTAGATCTTCCAGTTTTCGTCAAAGAGGTTGATTCCGCTGTGTTCCGGATCCAGGACCTCCATATTTGCCTCCCAGAGGGAAGAGATCGTTCCAACATCCTTCCAGTATCCCTCAAAGTGGTACGCGTACATCTTCCGGCCATCTTTTAAGAGGTTTGGAATAATGTTGTTTCCGAAGTCGTTCTCGGAATTCGGGTCTGCCTCATCCTCGATCAGATACTTCTTTAAGATATCCCAGTTGAAGATATAGATTCCCATGGAAGCCAGGTTGGACTTCGGGTTCTTCGGTTTTTCCTGGAACTCGGTGATCCGGTCGTTCTCGTCCGCAACCATCAGGCCGAAGCGGGATGCCTCATCCCACGGCACCTCCATAACGGCAACGCTGAACTCCGCTCCTTTTTCCTTGTGGAAGCGGAGAAAATCGCTGTAATCCTGCTTGCAGATCTGGTCACCGGATAAGATGATGACATACTGCGGATCGTAGCGCTCGATAAACGGAATGTTCTGGTAGATCGCGTTTGCGGTTCCCTTGTACCAGTCGGAACCGGATGCTTTCTGGTACGGCGGCAGCACATGGACTCCACCGTAAAGACGGTCGAGGTCCCACGGCTGGCCGTTTCCGATATACTCATTCAGTACCATCGGCTGGTACTGGGTCAGAATTCCCACGGTATCAATTCCGGAGTTTACACAGTTCGAGAGCGGGAAATCGATGATTCTGTATTTTCCGCCGAAAGGAACTGCCGGTTTTGCAAGCTTCTGTGTCAGCGCGTAGAGTCTGGAACCCTGGCCGCCCGCAAGAAGCATTGCGATCATTTCCTTAGCCATAAAAATATCCCCCTGTTTTTTGGATACAGTCTCTCCGTACAAAATGCACAATCGCATATTTCGTCGGATTGTATAAATTATATCACATTTCCGTCATTTTCGGTAGTGGTTTTATGCAGTTTTACCACAGTTTTTACATGTTCTATATATGTGTTCAGCTTTTTAATACGTTGCAGTGTTTAAGCTGTGCTTATAATTCATCTGTTTCCCCTCAACTCGTACGACTTTTTTACCACTTATAATATCTCCCGCATTGAAAAACTGCTGAATTTCATGAAAAAACGCAGCCTCCACAGGATCTTCAATCCTGCAGAAACTGCGCCATAATATAATTGCTCACATCGAGTCCATAATCCGTCAGCACAAACCGGTCTCCCCGGAATTCTGCTGCCTTTTCCTCCACAAATGTCTCCATAAGTCCCGGATAAATTTCCTTCGCAGACACTCCAAACCGCCGCTCGAATTCCGAAAGCGACACGCCCGCCGTCATCCGGAGTCCCACATAGAAGAATTCCTCTTCCATGTCTTTCTTCGTAAGCTTCTCCACGTCCGTAAACATCCCCGGCTTTTCTTCCAGATACTGTTTCATATCAGAATTCACCGTAAACCGGCACCCGTCCATGTAGGATGAGGCTCCAAGTCCCAGCCCCAGATAGGGAACTCCTGTCCAGTAGCCGATATTGTGGCGGCATTCCCGCCCCGGCTTCGCGTAATTGGAGATCTCATACCGCTCGTATCCGCAGTCCCTTAGGAACCGCTTTGTCTCATGGTACATCTCCCGCTCGGAATCCTCGCCGGGAAGAAGTTTCCGTCCCTCTTCACTTCCATACTTCTTACCAAAAGGCGTTCCGTCCTCGATGATCAGGCTGTACGCCGAAATATGTTCCAGATCCAGGTCCGTGACCCGCTTTAAGGTCTCCTTCCACGACTCACATGTCTGTCCCGGAAGCGCCGACATGAGGTCGATGTTCAGGTTCGTAAATCCGCACTCTCTCGCCAGGGTAAAGCTCTCCAAAAACTCCGCCCAGGTGTGGATCCGCCCGAGAAGCTTCAGCTCCCTGTCATTCGCCGACTGTAGTCCAAAGCTCAGGCGGTTGATCCCTGCCCTGCGGTAATCATTCAACTTCTCCCTGGTCACTGTCCCTGGATTCGCCTCCATGGAAATTTCTGCGTCCTCTTTCAGGGAAAACGCCTGCTTTACATGTTCCATGATCTCCAGGATCAGCCTGGAATCCGGCACTGACGGGGTTCCGCCGCCGATAAAGATCGTCTCCACCGGAATCTCCCCGTACTTTTTTCCCATCACATCGATATCTTCCATGAGCCGCTTCGCGTACCGGTTCTGGGTCACCTGGTCCGTCGGAAAGGACAGGAAATCGCAGTAGGCACATTTTCTCACGCAGAACGGCATGTGCAGGTAAAGTTCCATGCCCCCGCTCATCCCAGAATCTCCTGCAGCATCTCGATCTCATCCTCAAACAGGCAGTATCCCGGATCATGGGCTTTCACCGCCGCCAGGATATCCTCGATCTTCATCCACTTCACAGACTCCACTTCTTCCTTTTGAAGTGTCAGTTCTTCGATCTTCACCGGCTTTTCATAGACGTAGACATGGCTCTTTTCGTGGTTCTTAAAAAGATGTCCATGAAACTCCCCTTCATACCGTCCATCGTGAATTCCGACAAGCCTTAAGTCTTCCGGCTTTGCTGAGATTCCAAGTTCTTCCTTTAACTCCCTGAGCGCCGACTCCAGATCATCCTGCCCCGCCGGGATATGTCCGGCGCTGGAGATATCATAGCAGCCCGTGAAAGAATCCTTTTCGCTGCTCCGCTTCTGTAAAAGGAGGTCATGTCCGCCGTCCTCCCGTTTCCTTACGACCCAGACATGGCTCGTCCGGTGCCAGTCTCCGCGAAGATGGACCAGGGTGCGCTCTCTCACCTCACCCGACGTTTCTCCATTCTCGTCAAGAAGATCAAGAAGTTCCATCGGTTTTCCGTCGAGGACCGCCTCCGTTAAAAGGTCATCCTGATACCGGAGTTTCAGGGAAAAGAACGGCACATTCTCATCGAGAAGATAGTGGAAGATCCGGTCACCTTCCCACAGATTCAGCTGGTCGATCTGCGTCTTCGGAACCCATTCCAGCGTTCCCTCATTGCAGTCTGCCAGCTCCCCTGTAAATCCATCCGCCGTGTAGAGGAAAATATACTCCATCTCCGCGTCGTCATCGTTGTACACAAACGTCAGGACGCCGCGAAGCCGGTAGCTTATGAGCGTCAGTCCCGTCTCCTCCTTCGTCTCGCGGAGAATGCAGTCCTCCGGGCTCTCCCCCCGCTCGAATTTTCCGCCGATGCCGATCCACTTGTCCTTATTGACGTCATGTTTCTTCTTGATTCGGTGGATCATCAGGTATTTGTCGTCTTTTTCAATGTAGCATAATGTTGTAAGTTTCATAATAGTTCCTCATCTATATACAAAACAGCGTATTCCAGAAAACCTCAAGATTCTGCTGCCTTCTGCGCCAACACATATTTCCAGGCATGCACTCATCTTAAATGTTCCCATAGATATTTGCATTATATAAAATTCCTTCCCTATAGGACCTGCTGCTGGCAGCTTCTTTCAGATACATGCCAACTGTACAAAAAAGTCCATTTCCCTCAAACATCTGAAATGGACTTCTTTGCGTATCAATATTTTTATTTACTCCTCATCCAGCTTCAGAACGCTCATAAACGCCTTCTGCGGAATCTCCACATTTCCGACCTGGCGCATGCGCTTCTTACCTTCCTTCTGCTTCTCGAGAAGTTTCTTCTTACGTGAGATATCGCCGCCATAACACTTCGCGAGGACATCCTTTCTCATAGCCCTTACGGTCTCTCTGGCGATGATCTTTCCGCCCACAGCCGCCTGGATCGGGATCTCGAATAAGTGTTTCGGAATCTCATCCTTCAACTTCTCGCACATCTTTCTTCCGCGCTCGTAAGCGGAACCCTCGAAGACGATAAAGGACAGGGCATCGACAGCTTCCTTGTTGATCAGGATATCGAGTTTTACAAGTTCTGACTTCTCATATCCCTTTAACTCATAGTCGAAGGACGCATAGCCGCGGGATCTCGACTTTAACGCATCGAAGAAGTCGTAGATGATCTCGTTTAACGGCAGCTCATACTTTAAGAGCGCACGTGTCTCTTCCATATATTCCATGCCGAGATAAACGCCGCGGCGCTCCTGGCATAACTGCATGATCGCGCCCACAAACTCTGTGGTCACCATGATCTCTGCGGAGACGATCGGCTCCTCCATGTAGTCAATCTCGGACGGGTCCGGCATGTTGGACGGGTTTGTTAAGTCGATCACATCGCCATTCGTCTTGTGGATCCGGTATACAACGCCCGGAGCCGTTGTGACGAGGTCCAGGTTGTACTCACGCTCTAATCGCTCCTGAATGATTTCCAGGTGAAGGAGTCCTAAAAATCCGCAGCGGAATCCGAATCCCAGGGCGATGGATGTCTCCGGCTCAAAGAACAGGGACGCGTCGTTTAACTGCAGCTTCTCCAGGGCATCACGGAGCTCCGGATATTTCGCTCCGTCCGCCGGATAGAGTCCACAGTAGACCATCGGGGTTACCTTCTTATATCCCGGAAGTGGAGTCGCGCATGGATTCCGGCGGTTCGTCACCGTATCACCCACACGGGTATCTTTTACGTTCTTGATGCTGGCTGTGATATATCCAACCATGCCGGCACGGAGTTCATCACATGGGATAAACTGTCCGGCGCCGAAATATCCGACCTCAACGACATCGTAGGAAGCGCCCGTCGCCATCATCTGGATCGGGGTTCCTTTTTTCACGGTTCCCTCTTTCACACGGCAGAATACGATAACGCCGCGGTAGGAATCATAGAGTGAGTCAAAGATCAGCGCCTGGAGCGGTGCCTCCGGATCTCCCTTCGGAGCCGGGATCTTGTGGACGATGGCCTCTAAGACATCCTCAATATTCAGTCCCATCTTCGCGGAGATCCTCGGCGCGTCATGGGCCTCGAGTCCGATCACATCCTCGATCTCCTCTGCCACACGGTCCTGATCGGCGCTCGGGAGGTCGATCTTATTGATGACCGGGACAACATCCAGGTCATGGTCAAGGGCAAGATATACGTTTGCTAAAGTCTGCGCCTCGATTCCCTGTGCGGCATCCACAACAAGAATCGCGCCGTCGCAGGCCGCCAGACTTCGGGATACCTCATAGTTAAAGTCAACGTGGCCTGGGGTATCGATGAGGTTAAAGATATACTCCTCGCCGTCCTTTGCCTTATAAACGGTGCGGACTGCCTGGGATTTGATCGTGATTCCGCGCTCACGCTCAAGCTCCATGTTGTCAAGCACCTGCGCCTGCATCTCGCGGCTGGTCAAAAGACCGGTCTTTTCGATAATTCGGTCCGCCAGCGTAGATTTACCGTGGTCAATATGGGCAATAATACAGAAATTTCTGATTTTATCCTGGGAATAATGAATCATTCATGTTCCTCTCTTCTATGTGATTTCTTCTTTATCTCATCCATCTCTCTGTCAATACTGCCGAACCGCAGGATCCGCACCCCGGATCGTTCAGTCAGCCGGAAATACCTTTCTGCGCAGGCATTCTCCCATGGGGACAGAAATGGCAATTTATCATACTAAATATAGCATTTTTTAGGTTTCCGCGCAAGCGGTACTATGAAGTTTGAACTGCATAAAAATAGACAAAAAACAGACAAATCACAATTCTTTTATGTGTTGTAAAATCAATTGACATTCTGTTCATTCTGATTTAGACTCTAAATAACATTTTGTCACGTATATTCAGGACTTTTCTTTGTCCCAGTCACCCGTCCACCTTTTCTATCAGTACTGCAGCTGTCCGGCATGTTCGAAGATCCTGTTGACTCTATGATCGTTCTGTGATTTCTGTGCAGCTGCCTGGGAGATAACGTATGAATCAAACGCAGAAAAAACAACCGTCCATGGACATGACATCGGGGTCCATCACAAAGCTCCTGATCATGTTCGCGGTTCCTCTCGTAATCGGAAATCTGTTCCAACAGCTTTACAACACCGTAGACAGTCTTGTCGTCGGAAACTTCGTCGGTTCCCACGCTCTCGCCGCCGTCGGTTCCACCACCAGCATCATCAACATGATCGTTATGTTCTTTACCGGTACTTCCGTCGGTGCCGGCGTTGTCATCAGCCGGTATTATGGGGCCCATGATGACGAAAAGCTTCACATTGCGGTGGAGACTACGATGGCAGTGACCTTCATCTGTGGAATTATTTTTACAGGTCTTGGAATCTTTGTCGCCCCCTATATGTTAAAATTTATGTCCACGCCGGATGATGTCCTGCCGTCCGCCTCCGTGTACTTAAAGATCTATTTTTCCGGAGTTTTTGGTCTTCTTGTATACAATATGGGAAGCGCGATCCTGCGCGCCGTTGGCGATACAAAGCGGCCTCTGTACTTTCTCTGTCTTTCCAGTGTCATGAATATCGGGCTTGACCTTCTTTTCGTTGTGGGGTTCGGCATGGCCATCGAGGGTGTCGCCTACGCGACGATCATTTCACAGTTTATTTCAGCGGCTCTTGTGCTGATCGTTCTCACCAAAAGCAGCGAAAACTACCGGCTGACCTTGAAAGACCTGAGGATCGACAGAAAAGTCTTCCGGCAGATCCTCATGATCGGACTTCCGACAGGCTTTCAGCAGTCACTTACAGCGTTTTCCAACGTGTATGTCCAGTCCTATATCAACACCTTCGGATCCAGCTGCATGGCAGGATGGAGCAGTTACTCAAAGATCGACCAGTTCGTCTTTCTTCCGATGCAGAGTATCGGACAGGCTTCTACGACCTTTATGAGTCAGAATCTCGGCGCGGGAAATCTGCCCCGCGCGAAAAAAGGAACCGGTGTGGCGCTCCGGCTGGCATTTCTCATTACATTTGCCAGCGCAGGAATCCTTTTCCTCTTTGCGCCGCGGCTCGTAGCGGTCTTCAACCAGGAGCCGGATGTTGTCCGGTATGGAACCATGTTTCTCCGGATGAATGTGTTCATGCTGGCGTTCTGCTGCCCGAATCAGGTCGTCGCGGGCGCGATGCGCGGAGCCGGAGATTCCAGGACTCCGATGCTGATCATGCTGTTCTCCTTTGTTCTGTTCCGCCAGATCTATCTCTATATCGCGACCTCGATCTGCAATACAGCCGCAGTCGTCGGATTTGGATATCCGGTGGGCTGGATCGTAGCTTCGATCCTCGTAGAGATCTACTATATGTCCGGTAAATGGGAGAAAAAGATCAATCTGTAACAGTGCCCCATGTTCCATCTAGCCTCCCGTCAGAACCTGATCCAGAAGATCCGATAACGGTGCCATCGCCGCCTTCGCCTCCGCATACGTGTTTGTCTGTGCGCCCACCTCGATGAGGGCGGAACGCGCCCGGACATGCTCGTTATATCGGAGGCCTTTTAAATAGATCTTTCTCGTGAGACCCGGATATTTTTCCGCGGCTAAAAGCTGCATCTGGAAGCTGAACGCCAGGTTTCCTTTGAGATTCGGGTTTGGCAGATACTCGATGGGACCGTCCGGGCTCGTGGATGTCCCATTGAAGAACATGATCTTCGCGGTCTCTGTCCCGTCGATCTCCGTCACAAGCCTCGTCCCATCCGCGACGCCGTCACGATGAATGTCCAAGACCACCTGGATCGACGGATATTTCTGCAGAAGTCCCGTGATCCCGTCAAGGGCGTAGGTGTACGCCGCACTCCGGTCCAGCGTTCCGTTCCGGTAATCGTAGACACTCTCGTCATGATACACGTTGTATCCCTTTTCCCGGAGAAGTTTTGCCAGTTCTTCCCCAAGGTGGATCATATCCGCCTCCGGATTTTCCGGGTAGTCCGCGTAGGTCTCCTGGGAGTGGGTGTGGTAGATCAGGATCTGGGGGACGCTGGCGTCTTTTTCTATGGAAAGGTCAGCGGAGAGGAAGTCATTTGCCTGCATCAGGTCGCGGCTCGCTGTCGTTGTGGGGTGGACGTTATAGATTTTTTTCATCAGGTAGTCGTAATCGTTTAGTTTTTCTAAGATGATGTCGGAATTTCCGGCGTTGAAAGCCCCGGCGGCAAATAGGCCTGCGAGTGTTGTCTTTTCCTTCTGCGTTGATCTGTTCTCTCCGGCTGCCTCTTCACTGGCTCCATTTCCGTTTTCATTTGCACTTTTTCCCAGACTTCCCCTCTCTTCTGAATTTTCTGCTCCCATTCTATTATTTCGACCTTGATTTTGCGTATTATCTTGCGTATTTTCTTCCACATTTCCGTCTACCCATATATTTTCTCCATGGCTTTCTCCATAAACGTCCTGATTTTGTTCCCGGTTTGCAATCCATTCCGTCCGCATAGCTTCATTCTCATTCTCGATTCCAAATATCTCCGCATACTCCTCTGCGCACCCGCTGCCTGTATTCTTTCTACTTGCCAGAAAAAACGCCGTACTCTCATCCTCTTTCCACGCTGGAAGAAATCCCCGCACGATATCATCGGCGATCCGAACCGCGTAATTCTCATAGAATTCCCTTAACTTATCTGCGCACACTCCCCGTCCGAAATACAGCACCGCAGCACAGACCAATACCAGTATGATCCAATGCCCCGCATACTGGAGCATCCCGATGATGTTCCCGATCATCTGCACAACAAACAGGCGGTCCGCCTGAAGCATCCGCTTAAAATAGTACCATCTCCGCCTCATACCTGCCGCCTAGTTCGCTGTTTCCTTATAGTTTATGTGGATGCACGGTTGTTCAGTACTCATGGACGTGAACTATACCTTTTCGAACAATGCCTCATGGATCGCCTCCGAGATCGTAAAGCTCAGGAAATCCACCCGCTCATCAATATCATGGGGCGTCACATACATAGGGCCCAGGTCCGGTTTTAAGAGTTCCCGGACAAGTTCATAAGCTTCTTCTACCTGAAGAAACTCCAGATTTTTCCACTTTTCTTCACCGTATTTGCTTTTTCCTTTGCTTTGATCCTTTTTTGTCTTTTCACTTTTTCTATCCCCGTCTGAATTTTCCTCTTCCATTATTTTTTCATGCCTGCCGCACTCGATCTGTTCTCTCAACACCTCCGTCATCGCCCCAACCGTATCATACACGATCGCCGCCGCCCCGACGACCATCGGGATCCCGATCGCGAACACAGGGATCCCTAACATCTCCTCCGTCAGCCCGCTCCTATGATTTCCGACCCCGGACCCCGGCTGGATCCCCGTATCGGAGAGTTGCACCGTAACTCCCAGTCTCCCGGCACTTCTCGCCGCCAACGCATCCACAACAATGACCGCGTCCGGCTCTGTCTCCAGTACGACTCCCTTTACGATTTCCGCCGTCTCCATCCCCGTCTGTGCCATGACCCCCGGCGTGATTCCGCTTAAGACCGGGTACCCGTGCTTCCTGCAAAAATCCTCCCCATACTCCATCTCCAGATGCCGCGTCGCCTGAAGATGCTCCAAAACCTTCGGTCCCAGCGCGTCCGGCGTCGCCTCCGGATTTCCCAGTCCGACGACAAGAGTCCGCACCGGACGCCCCATCCTCTCAGCCTCAAGCCCATGCTTTCCAAACATCCCCCGCAAAAGTCCCGCCAGTTCCTCCGAGACCTCCCGGTGATAATCCTCATCCTTTCTTGCTAACGAAGGCGCCTCCAGCGTCAGATACATCCCCACCGGCTTTCCGATCGCCCTCTCCCCTCTCTCATCACAAACAACAACCTCCGTCACCCGGATCCCAGCCTCATCCCTCTCCCATTCCGTCACCCGGATCCCCGGAATCTCACTCCCACTTCCCCGGATCTTCTCCCTCTCCTCCAGCGCCAGATCCGTCCGCACCGTAAACTCCACATCCGCCTGTCTCATAAGCATGCCTCCTCATACATTTTCCTCCTATTTTTTCTCATAAAAAAGCAATTTATGTATTGACATACCAAGAAATATTCGCTAAAATACAATAGTATGTTTACATTGAACTGTCCGTGTCCAGGCTTTGATGCAAAACAAACAGAGATAATTTTTTAAAATAATATGGAGGTGTACAGATTGGCTAACATCAAATCTGCAAAGAAAAGAATCGTAGTAGCAGAGACAAGAGCTGCTAGAAACAAAGCAATCAGATCCAAAGTGAAAACTTTCGTTAAGAAGGTAGAGGCTGCAATTACTGCTGGTGACAAGGCTGCTGCTCAGGCTGCACTTCTTGCTGCTACAAGCGAAATCGATAAGGCTACTTCCAAGGGCGTATATCACAAGAATACCGCTTCCAGAAAAGTATCCCGTTTGGCTAAAGCTGTAAGCGCAATGGCTTAATTTATCATCGAACTGGATTATTACGCATAAATAAAAGAACCGCTGTTTCCGAGGGTGTGTCGGAAACAGCGGTTCTTTTTATTCAACAAACCCGCGTCCGAAGCCAGGTCTGCGCGTACTCGAAGCCAAATTGATTCAATCGATCCCTACTTATACTTCCTGGCAATCAACAACTCCACCGCCAACCGATCCGAAAGCCTGCCAGTCTTCACAGCCTCCTCCGATTCCACACAAAACTCCACATAAGAAAGCACCTGCTCCCTCGTAAACGCCCTAGCCTGCGCCATCAACTTCCCCGCCACAAACGGCGGCACCTTCACCTTCCCCGCAATCTCACTCTTCTGCGCACCTTCCCCCGCCAGTTCCTTCACCTGCAACAGCTGATTAAACTGCTTCGCGATCAAAAACAAGATCCGCATCGGCGGCTCCTTCAGAGTCAGAAGATCCTCATAAAGATCCATCGCCTTCCTCGTATTCCCCGCCACGATTGCCGTCACCATCTCAAAGATCCTGTTCGTCACATGGACCGTCCCGACTGCTTCCACGTCCTCCTTCGTGATCACCTCACGCCCCATGGTATAACAGATCAGCTTCTCCAACTCCATCCGGATATTCTCCATATCATCCCCGGTCCGCTCCATAAAATACTCCATGACCTGCCGCGTGATTTTCTTCCCGTCTTTCGCTAAGATTCCCGCAGCCCACCGCATCAGCTGATCCGCGTCCTGCTTCTTTAATTCCGCCGCGTACCCGTTGTCCTTCACCTTCTTGTAGAGCTTATTTCTCTTATCGACCTCACTCTCCACAAACACCATACAGGTAGACTCCGGGATCTCTGGAATATAATTCACAAGCTCCTCCGGCGCGCTGCTCTTAAAAAATCCGCTACCATCGATCAGGACAAGTCTCCGCTCAGCAAAAAAAGGCATGGTGTCCGCGAGACTTATGATCTCCTTCACGTCCGGCCCCTTGCTCTCAAAATAATTATAATTCATCGTATCATCCCCGGCGATCGCCTCCCGGAGACGCTTTTTATAACTGTTCACGAGAAACGGCTCATCCCCAAACAATAAATAGACTCTCTTAAATGCCTTGTCCTTAATATCCTGATTTAATGTCTGCATAGCCGCCTCCGTGAACTGTTATATTGGTATCAATTTGAAACTTTTTTAATTTTATCAAATATACGAACCCCGGTCAAGCCGCGCCTTATGCATGCCCGCGCACAACAGAAAACGACCATATTTCAACAATATGATCGTCCCTGTACCGTCCCAATATTCTCAGCGTTTCCTCAGCACATACCCCAGCCTGTCCACATCAAAATTGATCACCTGCTCCGCCGGAAAATCCATCTCTTTCAACAGCGCCATTGCATCCTCAAAATGCCCGATCTCATAACAGATGTGACTGTCCGTTCCCATGAGCACCATGGTCTTATACTTTCTGCATGCCTCCAGCACCTTCCTGATATTCTTCGGCCCATTAATTCTCGTAGACAGTGGATTCAACGACCCATTATTAAGCTCAATGGCCGTATGATTCTCCTCCGCAGCCGCCGCGACCTCGTCCGGATCGATGGGGTATCGGTCATCATCAGGATGTCCGATGACGGTCACATTCGGATTTTCCGCAGCCCCCACAAGAGCCGCCGTATTCTTCACAATTCCAAGATTCGCGATACACGGCGTGTGAAGGCTCGCGATAATGTAGTCCATTTTCGAGAGGATCGGCTCCTCCACATCGATAGAACCATGCTCATCAAAAATATTCGCCTCGATCCCGTTATAAAGGCGGATCCCATCCACCTCCTTCGGAATCACCTTAAAATTCTGGAAATAGATGAGCGGTGCCGTCCCCGGCATCATCCGCGCATGCTCACTGGTTCCGAGAACCTTTAAGCCCATCTTCTTCGCCTCTTCCAGATTCTCCTTTAACGTACTGTACGCATGCCCGCTGGCCAACGTATGCGTGTGCAGATCTATAAGCGGTCTCATTTCCATATCAGCCTGCCTTCTTTCTCAGATAGATCGTCTCGCCTTCTTTGTATATCTGTCCCTGTCCGGTATAAACGTTGTAAACTGCGTCCTTCGTTCTCACCGCGTAGTGGATCTCCCTGCCGTTGTACTGGCGGTTCACGATATCCCCGCGGATCCCGTCTCCGTCACGGCTGATCTCAAACTCCTCCGGGCGCACCGGGCAGAGTCCCTTGACGAGAAACTCCTTCGCCGCCGGTTCCGTCTCAAAGACGACATCCTGATTTGCCACCTTGAACATGTTTCCAAGCCACTTTCCCTTTACCAGGTTGCATTTGCTGACAAACGTCGCCGCAAACTCCGTCTGGGGATTGCAGTAGATCTCCTCCGGTGTGTCAAGCTGCTCGATCTTTCCGCTCTTCATGATCAGGATCCTGTCCGCCATGGCGAGGGCCTCACTCTGGTCATGGGTGACATAGACGATGGTTGCCCCTGTGAGCTTGTGAATGTTCTGGATCTCCCGGCGCATGCTGATCTTAAGCTCCGCGTCCAGGGCGCTTAACGGCTCATCCATCAGAAGGATCGACGGCTTTGCCACGATGGCCCTCGCTAAGGAGACACGCTGTTTCTGTCCGCCGGAGAGTTCTCCCGGATACCGCTTTTCCATGGTGGAAAGTCCCACAGCCTCGATGGCCTGGTCTACCGCTTTCCGCTTTTCCTCCTCCGTCATCGTACACCGCTTACTGTTTAACGGGAACTCCACATGCTCCCGCACCGTCATATGCGGCCAGAGGGCAAAGGACTGGAATACCATGCCGAGATTTCTCTGTTCCACCGGAACATTCTCATCCGGGGAAGAAAAGATCTCCCCGTCCTTTAAAATAATGCCCTCTGTGGGCGCCTCGAATCCGCCGATGATTCTCAGAAGTGTGGTCTTTCCGCATCCGGACGGACCTAAGATCGCCAGAAATTCTCCATCCTGGATCTCAAGTGAAATATCATTTAATGCTGTAAAATTTCCGAATTTTTTAGTAATATGATCAATTTTAAGACTCATGTTATTCTCATTTCTCCTCGTCATGCGTTTCTATATCCGCACCTGCCGCCCAGCACCCTTACACTCCCTGTCCGACAGCATGTTCTCCGACTTGCTCCGCACTGCTCTCCTGCACCTTCGGGCGCTTCGCGTCCTCCTCATCCTTCTTCTTTACGAGAGCCACAAGGCTGTACACAAAGAATACGATGAATACGATCACGGCAGACATCGCCGCGGACAGGCTGTAATCGCCGCCCTGCTGCAGGTTGAAGATCGTAAGACCGATGGTCTTCGTTCCCGCGCTCGCAAGCATGGAGGACAGCGTCAGCTCCGTGAGGGACGATACGAAGATCAGGAAGGAACTGGAAAGGATCTGCTTTGCCATCACCGGAATCATGATCTTTCTCCAGATCGTCACTTTTCCGGCTCCGAACACTCTTCCCGCTTCCTCAAGCGCCGGTTCCACGGAGAGCATGGCCGTCGTGCTGCCCTTGATCTGTAAGACTACATATCTTGTTGCGTAGGCAATCATTAAGATCTTCACGGTTCCGTACACACCCGGAACGATGGTCCAGTGGAAGATCATGGCAAGCGCCAGGACGATTCCTGGAAGCGCGTATGTGAGGGATGCAGCGGACTCAAACATCTTCGCGGCTTTCGAGTTCTTCCGCACCTTCAGATACGCTGTCGCCGTTCCCGCAACGATACAGACGATGCAGGTGACGACCGCTAACAGGATGCTGTTTACCACCGCCTGGCGGACGCCCGCATTCGTAAACACGAACTGGAAATTTTTGAGGGACAAATTCTCCAGACGGAATTTTGTTCCGTAATTCTTTAAAAAGGCACTCATGATCATGGAGATCACCGGCACCACCGTAAATCCCGCAAGGACCGTGAGACTTCCCCACTCGAAGATCCGTCTCCATTTCACCGGAAGTTCATAGCGGACGGATGTGTCTTCCTTCACGCTCTCCAGGTTCGAGTTCTTCCGGATCAGCCTTCCCTGCAGGATCGTTCCGCCGATGGCGATAAAGGAAAGGACCACGGAAAGGGCTGCCGCTTTGTGGAAGGAATCCGGGCCGAAGCTGATAGCTTTTTCATAGATATAAGTGCTGAGCACCGGGATCCCGGATGAGATTCCAAGGAACGCCGGAATACTGAAATTGTCGATGGATGCCAGAAACGCCAGCATGCCGCCGCTGGCGATCGCCGGCATGGCCTGCACCATGGTGATCTTGCGGATCGTCTGAAGCGGTGTGTAGCCGGATGTCCGTCCTGCCCACTCCATATCCCGCGGGATCTTCCGGAGCATTCCCACAACCAGGAGATAGACTACCGGGATGTTGCAGATTCCCATGACCAGGATGATTCCCGGCAGCGTGTAGATGTCGATCACCGGAAGTCCAATGTTCTTTAAGAACGTGTTTACGAGTCCTCTCTTTAAGAGCAGGCTGCTCCACGACAATGTGATAATGTAGGACGGGATGATATACGGTGCCAGAACAAGGAGTTCCAGAAGCTTTTTCCTCTTGATATTCGTGTAGGCGTTTAAGAAGGCGAAGAAGCTTCCCGCAGCCACCGCGATGACCGTGGAGGCGATGGATATGATCAGCGTGTTCCGGATCGCCTTCGCCGTCCTGTCCTCATGCAGCATGTCCATATAGTTTTGCAGACCAAAGCCCCCGTCGGTCGTCAGACTCATCCGAAGGAGGCTTAAAATCGGCATAATGAATATGAAGCACACTGCAAGGAAAAAGAGGATCCGGCCTGCAATTGTTTTTATTTTACTGGATTTCATGATTTTCCCTCTTATTGCATACGATTTCATCCGGATTTCGGTCCGCCGCAAGACTTCTCAGGCGGACCATTTCCCGGTAAACCATCATCTATTCGAACATCTTGGAGAAAGCTTCCTTGTCGGTGTCTCTTGTCTCAACCAGTGTCGGGAGATCGTAGGTCAGGTTTGTGATCTCGTCAGCGCTCTTTAAGCCTTCCGGAGCCGCAACACCTTTTCTGATCGGAGTGTAGCCGATCTCAGCTGTTGCTTTCTGTCCGTCCTCGGAGAGAATGAAGTCTACGAAGGACTCAGCGGCTACCTCGTTCTTTGTACCTGCTGTGATTCCGATCGGCTCTGTGACACAGAGGGAACCTTCTGCCGGATATACGAATTCGATCGGCGCGCCGTCATTCTTGGAGCGGACTGCCATGTAGTCTACGAGAAGTCCGAGACCATTCTCACCGGCAACGACTGCCTTCTGGACAGCTCCGTTTCCTTTGTCGACCTTCACGCCGTTATCCTTTAAGCCCTGGTAGAAGTCCCATCCAAGTCCTTCTGTTCTTGTGATGACGCCAAGGTTGTATGCAGCCGCACCGGAATACAGCGGGCTCGGCATGATCAGTTCGTCCTTGTACTCTGCCTTTGTGAGGTCTGCTAAGGATTCCGGAACGTTAGAGATAATGTCCGTGTTGACCGCGATACCTGTGGTGATGATCTTTGTTCCTGTGTAAGTATGGTCCGCGTCATAGAAGCTCGGGTCGATCTCGGAAAGTTCCGGAGACTCATAGCTCTTCAGGATGTCCTTTGCCTTTAAGGACTCGAAGGTTGCCGCGTCGGATACGAGGAGGACATCCGCGAGAACAGAACCTGCCTCTTTCTCCGCGAGGACCTTGCTGACTACTTCCTCAGTTCCGCTTCTGAAGATCTCAACTTTTACATCCGGGCATGCCTTGTTGTACTCTTCTACCAATGCCTGGATATCTGCTTCCGGCTGGGAAGTGTAAACAGTCAGAGTGCCTGCTGCGTCTTTTTTATCAGCTGCTGCCTCCGCGGTGGTTTCTGCTGCTGTTGTTGTCTCAGCCGCTGTTGTCGCCTCCGCAGTCGTCGGTGCTGCTGTTGTCTCTGCCGGCTTAGTGTTCGAACTGCAGCCTGTAAGTGCCAGGATAGCCGCTGTTGTTAAAAGTACGTTTAATTTCTTCATTTCTTTTCTCCTTTAATGTCTCTATATAATGAATATTTTCTGCCAGTGCCTTGTACTGATCTCCCTCTTCGTACCCCTCAATGACCATCGGGAAGCCGTATGCCAGTAATCTCGGGTAGATCTCCTCAAAATTAAAATCACCGTCCGGGATCGGTGTGTGAAGTTTCGTGCCTTTCTTGTTTGTCAGATGGACCTTCGAGACACGTCCCATCATCCGGATATTTTCAAAAAATTCTTCCACCGTCAGGCTGTGTGCCAGGTCGATGGTGTAGGTCAGCTTTCCGCTCAAGTCCCTCACGATCCCGAACATGCCTTCCGGTGTCGTCGCCATCTCCTTCGGAATGTGTTCCATGATCTCCATGGAGATGTCCACGCCTCGCTCTCTCGCATATTCGTAAAATTCCCGGATGCTCATGTATGCCCGGTCTCTCGCCGCCTCGTCCTCTTTTAAGGTGTATCTCGGCGGATGGACGGTCACCTCGTCGGCTCCAAGCTCCACTGCCAGGTCCACTGATGACTTGATCTCCTCAACAGAAGCTCTGCGGACCGCGTCATTTAATGCCGCGTAATTCAGGTCCCAGCTCTTCGCGTGGATCACAAGATTCAGTCCCAACTCTTTCTTTAACCTGCGGACCGTATCTAAGTCCAGTTTCTTTGTCTCCGCATGCTGCGCCCACAATTCGATTCCGTCAAAGCCATTCTCTGCTGCCGTCCTCATGAGCGTCTCCGCATCGGCGTCCCACATGAGCGTCGATGAAAAACAAAATCCTTTCATTTCTGTTTCTTTCCTCCAGACAAACAGAATTATAAGAATATTATGTAAAATTCAAAACGGACTCTTTGTAAAATCCTTGTAAGCAGAAATTAAAACTTTTCCTTCTGATGTAAAGCCCTGTCAGTCTGTGTCAAGCGGCAGCATCGTCTCTATTTTCATCTTTTTTCCGTCCGTTTCGATCATAACCGCGCCGGAAATCCCCGTCTCAAGGATCTCTGAACCGATATTTTCCAACCGTTCCTTCACTTCTCCCGCGGGATGTCCGTACCGGTTTTTTCTTCCGTAAGAAAGGACCGTTACGGACGGGGAAACTTTTTCCAGAAAGTTCTCCCCGGAGGATGTTGCGGATCCGTGGTGACCGGCTTTTAGAACCGTCACAGGGGACAAGCCCCCGGACTCCACGAGTTTTTCTTCCCCGCCAGTCTCCATATCGCCCGTCAGCAACAGTGAAAAGCGGTCATAAGTGACCAGGAATACCAAGGATTCTTCGTTCCGGTCAGAAAACGTTTCCTCCCCGTCCGGGGACAGACATTCCATGTACATGCCCTTTCCCGGGATGTTTTCCATCCGCTCCCCCGCCGCCGCGTAATAGACCGGAATCTTCTGTTTTCTCGCAAGCTCCGCCATCTTCCCGTAGATCTCATCTTTTCCGGCCTTCGGCATCATGAGTCCGCCAAGCCAGATTCCGGACTCCGGGTGCTCCAGAAGATACCGGATCCCGTTCATGTGGTCTTGATCTCCGTGGGTCATGACCGCAAGGTCCAGGCGCGTCACTCCCTGACTCTTCAGATACGGCACCAGGATCTTTTCTCCGACAGATTTTTGCTGGCTGCTACCGCAGTCCACCAGGATCGTATGGGATGCGGAGCGCAGAACGATTCCGTCGCCCTGGCCTACGTCGAGGAATGTGACAGAGAGACCGGTGGGGCGGGATGGGAGAAGGAAAAGGAATGCCGCGAGCCAGGCTGCGCATAATACTATCAGGCGATGTTTTCTATCAGTCAATATTCTATTTTTCCATAAATTCAGTATTGATTCTTCTGATTTACCCGTTCCTACTTTTATTTCTTTATCTCTCGCACTCTTGAACCAGATACTTGTTTTCTTTTTCATATTTTTTGATTTCAACTTTACAGCCATTCTTCTATTAACATTCTCTTTACTATTTTTTCCCTTTTCTTGAAATAGCTTGCATAGTTTTTCTCTAAGCTCATCTCCTCTTTCAAAAACAATTGCCCCCAAAATCATCAGTCCATAATAACACCCAATTTTCCACACCTCCGGCTGCCCCAATACCAGCTCCGCTCCCGGAAGTCTCCCGATCCCATTACATATCACCTCATAAAATTTCAAAATATAATGCGCGCCCCCAAGCATCGCACCACCAACCGACACGGATAAAAAAGACAGACTCAGTCCAAGAAATCCCGATATGACCACATAGGTCATAAGCGGGATCACGATCAGATTTAAGAACACCCCATAGACCGGGATCCCAAAAGAATGCCAGAGAATGACCGGCGCCGTCACCATCTGGATCGAAAGGCTTGTAAAAAACGCGGACGCCGCCGCGGATATCTTTTCATTTGTAAAAAGCTTTTCCCCACGCCCCGAAAAGAGCCTGCCGGGATAGACAAGCGATGTCACCGCAAGAAAGGACAGCTGAAAGGACGCCTGGGTCAGCAGATACGGATGGGCGAGTAAAAGTCCCGCTGCCGGAATACACATCGCCGTCGGAAGGTCGTATGTCCGCCCCACAGCCGCCGCCAGAAATGAGAACCCCGCCATGGACACCGCCCGGACCACGGACGCGCCGCTGCCAACCATCATGCCGTAGGCGAAGAGGAATCCCCCGGCAAAGATCCCTGAAAGCCAGAATCCCGCCCCGCCTTTCCGGAACAGTTTCCAGATTCCCAGACCCACGATGGACACATGAAGCCCGCTGATGGCAAGAAGATGGGAGATCCCGTTCTTTCTGTAAAGTTCGTAGATCCCACTGTCCAGATCCTCCTTCTCCCCAAATAGAACCGCCGACAGGATCCCGGCATCCTCCGGAAGCGCGATCAGCTTTAATCGTTCAGAAAGTTGCCGCCGGATCCGGTACAGGCTGTCCGAAAATACGTGTACCTTCCCGCTTGTCACCGTATACCCATCCGCATAGACGATCCCGGAAATTCCGCGGGACCTGCAGTACAGCCGGTAGTCAAACACTCCTGGATTTCTCGCCAGATCCGCCGCCTTTCCCTCTCCGAAGACCCGGAGCTTCTCTCCGACAGCAGGTACTTCCAAATCACATCCCTGCACAGGCCAGTCCCATGCTCTCTTCCACGGCTGTTCTTTCGTCTCAAAAATCCCATTTGTTCCTGTTTCAGATAGCTTTTGTTTCGAAATCTCCTCAGTCGATTTTTCTTTCTCATCCACATCCAGGTAACACAGAACACTTCGAAACCTCTCCCCGCCTGCACCTTCTACCGCACAGTTCTTCAGCACGACCTCCAGCGTCCCGTCTTTCTCCTTCACCGACTGTACCGCCCCATGAAGAACCACACCTTCTTCATGTTCTTCCGAAAAAAATCCCTCTTCCCGCAAGAAAACCGTCTGCTCCATCCCCATCCGGAGACTTCCGGCGAACATCCCCGCCATAAAAAGAAAGACCGGCAGGATCCGCCTGTCTCTTCGGCGCGCAAAAACGCACGCCAAAAAGAGCAGCCAGACTGCCAGTCCAAAAATCATCTGCTCTGCCGGGATCCACAGGTTCAGTGCCTCTCCAAGTACCAATCCCCCTGTCACACACAGCAAAGGTCTTTTAATCGTTTTTTCCTCCTACGATATAATCGTAATTTCGTTCAAA
>CAVIYT010000206.1:0-19733 GCA_963646925.1 Paludibacteraceae bacterium | reverse complement strand
TTCCGTCCGCTCAAAGGAGTTGACATCGCGGATGCTGTCCACAAAATCCGAAGCCGAAAGCATTCCCACCGGATTTCCCGCCGCGTCCGTGATCGGCTGCTCCGCGCAGTAAATACTGAGGTACTCGATATCCGGGATCTGGGTCAACGTCTTTGTAAGCGCCGCCCGGCACAGGATCTCCTGCACCGAGTTCATCAGCGCGTAATTGGCATCCGCATACAAATACAGCACATTTTCCTCGATCCGGTAGGTGATCTTTTCGATCCGCTCCGGCAGCGCTCTCTGACAATCGAGATCCGCCGGAACATTTCCCATCTTATCGAGAAGTTCCCGGACCAGTGAATCCGGGTCCGTCGTCTCCGTCCGGTACTCGCTTCCCACAAGCTGGATCCCGGACGCGTTTAAATAGTAGATCGTATAGGCATTTCCGCTCTGCTCCGTGGCTGTTTTCCCTGTACAGCCGCTCAAGGCCGCCAGGACCGCGATGAGGAGGAAAAACGCCTGAAATATCTTAAATTTCTTCACTTTTCTCCCTCCTACGGAATATAGATCAGCGGGATCCGCACCATGAAGGTACTTCCCTCGCCCTCAACACTGTCCACACGGATCGCGCCGTGATGCATCAGGACCACGCTTCTCGTGATCGCGAGTCCGAGTCCAGTACCTCCGGTCTCCCTGGATCGCGCCTTGTCCACGCGGTAAAAGCGCTCGAAGACCCGCTCCTTAAACTCCGCAGGAATACCGATTCCGGAGTCCGCAACCTTTAAATAGAAAAACTTGTGATCCGCATCCAGTGTGACCCGGACCCATCCGTCTTCCTTATTATACTTGACCGCATTCTCCACCAGGTTGTTCACCGCCAGGGAGAACTTCACCTCGTCGATATCCGCCGTCACATCGCGCTTGCTCTCAAAGATCAGCTCAATATTCCGCTTTCTGGCAATCGGGCGCAGGCGCTTTAATACCATCTCGATCATTCCATTGATCTGGACCTGGCTGCAGGAAAGTCCTGAGGATGCCTTGTCCATGCGGACCAGAGTCAGAAGATCATCGATGATCTTGCTCTCACGGTCGATCTCGTCAGAGATATCATGCATGAATTCCTGGTAAAGTTCCTTTGGCGCGTCCTCCATTCCCATCAGGGAATCCGCAAGGACACGGATCGATGTGATCGGTGTCTTGAGCTCATGGGAGACATTGGAAACAAACTCCTGTCTCGACTGGTCCACCGCCTTTAACTTCTCCAGGGTCTTATTGATGGTCTCGGAGATCTGCTTTGTCTCCCGGTATGCCTCCTCGTTGACATCCTCATCCAGATTTCCCTCGCCCACGCGCCGGATGGACGCGATCAGCGTTCCAAAGGGCTTCATAATGAAGTGGACCGAGAGGACCGCAAGGATCAGAAGGATCACGAAGATCATCATCTCGTACAGGGACGCCTTGTCATTCAGGCTCTCCTCCAGGCTGTACATGCTCTCGGTGGACGCCGTCACGATCATCACACCGGCCGTCTTTCCCGTCGTGATGGTTCCTGTCTCCTGGTCAAACTCCGGGATCGGAATCGCCAGAACGAAGTAATGTTTCAGGCTGTCGTACCGGCTCGTGTTCTCACCCTGAAAACAGCGGATCACCTCGTTTGAGATCAGTGTTTTTCCCGCTGAAAGTGAGAACGTGTCCTCAACGATCTTAAATCCCGAGTTTACGATCAGGATCCGTCCGCTGAAAATATCCGACAGAAGCGAGAGCTCCGTATCGATGGCCGCGTTGTCCACCACCGAGTTCGTGAGATATCCGCTTCTGGACATCTTATTGCTCAGGATCTGGCACTGGTTCTGGACATCGATGATCCTGCGCTCCACCTGGCTCTGCCTCGAGGAGCTTGCAAGGATCCGGCTCTCCACGAGAAGCGGGATCATGCAGAACAGCACCATCAGGATGATCAGGGGAACCTTGACGCTCGGCGTATGTTTCCGGTAGAATTCCCGGATCCGTTCCCTAATTTTTCTCATGTTCCTCTTCCATCTTTCTCGTTGCCGTCACAGCAAGACTGCCCGGTCCGATATGGCAGGCAATGCTCAAGGACAGCGGTGCCATGTATACATCCGCGTTCGGGAAGCGCTCTTCGACTTCTTTCTTAAACTCCAGCGTCGCTTCCTCGTTGTCGGTGTGGGCGATGGCAAGATGGCAGTCCCTGCACTCGCTGTCATGAAGTCTCTCGTCCAGTTCTTTCTGGATCGCGTTCAGCATCATGGTCTTCGCCTGCTTCATGGTGCGGGCTTTCGCGAAGGAATCCAGCTTTTCACCTAAGATAATAAGAACTGGCTTGATTCTCAACAGTGTGCCGAGAGCCGCTGCCGCCGGTGTGATGCGACCGCCTTTTTTCAGGTATTTTAAGGTATCCACTGTGATGAAGATCACGGAATCAGCCGCGGTCTCCTCCAGGCGCTTCTTGATCTGCTCTCCGTCCATTCCCATTGCCGCCAGCATCTGCGCGTCCTTCACAGACTGATACTGGGTCACGGAGATCCGTCGGTTGTCCACGACGAACACTTTTCCCTCGTACTCATCTTCTCCCGCCAGCATCATCGCTGTGGAGCAGGAACCGGAAAGACCGGAGGACATCGGGATATGGATGATCTGGTCGTACTCTTTTAACAGCTTGTCCCACATCTTCATGATGGAATCCGGTGTCGGCTGGGAGGTAGAAATATCGGAATTATCCTTTAATTTCTGATAGAACTGCTCCTGAGTCAGTGTGATATCCTCGTAATATGTTTCTCCATCTATCATAAACGGCATCGGCAGAACTGTGATCCCCATCTCTTTTGCCTGAGCCTGGGTGATACCGCTGTTGCTGTCTGTTACAACTGCAATCTTCATACAAAATTGCCCCTTTCTGTTTCTCTTTTGTCCGCCGCTTTTCTCTCCATAAATCACGGGCAGATCTTTTTCCTATTTTAACCGATTTCCAACCTAAATGGAAGTACAAAACTGCCCAAACTGTGGACGAAATTTAAAAAGTATGATATGCTGAGCAGTAAGTGATTGAAAAACATGCTCGCATGTTTGGCACGAACGGCGAAGCGGATTACGGCAGCTGCGAAGCAGCGCTGAGCGCGAAAGCGCGGGCTGTAATACACATTATATTTATAACTATTCAGTAGGTCTGCGCATTTACTGCGCTGACCGTAAGAAAGCCTAGGCTGGAAGGCAAAAATCCCATCGGCGCAGCCGATTTGGAATGGATTTTTGCGCGTAACTGTGAGGGTACTGAACAGTTACTTGTATTTTTAATATGGGGGTACGGGTTATGCCTTATTGTCCGAAATGCGATATGGAATTTGTCGAGGGAATCAAGGTCTGCAGCGACTGCGGCGGTCCTCTCGTGGAATCAAAAGAAGTGACGGAAGCCATGAAAAAGAAGGAACAGGAAGAAAAACTTGCCGCTATGGCACAGGAGATGGATCCGTTTTCCGGTGAAGAAGCCGAAGGAGAGCTCTCTGAGGACGATCCGTCCGGGAAATCTTCCCCGATTGCGGAGCCAATTCACGCCTATGTTGACAAGGGTCAGCGCTACGAGGATATGAGCTCCTCCGCATCCGCGTTCTTCTTAGTCGGCGGCGCTCTGGCTGTGGGCGCGGCACTCTACCTGTCGGGAGTTCTCCATCTTCCGATGGCTGGCTTCCAGAAATATATGTTTGAGGGCGTTCTCGTTGTCCTCGCCATCGGCTGTTTCGTTGTCACCGTCTCCTCAAGGAAACGGGCCACTGAGTTAAAGTTGGAAGCCGACGATGAAAAGCGTCAGACCCAGGAGATCATCGACTGGTTCTTAAAGAATTATTCCGCAAAAGAGCTGGACGAACAGCTTTTAATGGAAGACCCGGATCTTTCCGGAGAGGAGCTGAGCCTCAAGCGCTTCGAGCTGATCCAGGATTTCCTCATCACCGGCCGCGACATCCCGGACCAGTCCTATGCGGATTCGCTCTGTGAGACGCTGTATGCGAAGCTGTATGATCAGGAGTAATCCATGATTGGGAACAAAACCACTTGAATATAAAATTTAAAGGACTGTTTGACCGATAGATATAATTTTCAGTCAGACAGCCCTTTTTAGTTTTGTGGTTATTTACTGCTCCCATTCTTATGCAAAACTTTAGCATCGGTAAATACCCACAGCGCTGATTCACCATCAAACAAAGCAGCATATGGATTCTGCTATTTTAAGAAGATTATTTTTTTCATGTTTTAATCAAATTTACTTCTATGTTTTTCGTAAACACGATTCGCGCCAACATAAACAGATTTCACGAGTATTTTATTCAAATTTCACGATTTCCTTCTTCAGCCTCATCATGATCTTCTTCTCTAACCTGGAAATATACGACTGAGAGATTCCCATGAGGTCTGCCACCTCTTTCTGCGTCATTTCCGCCCCGTCCTGACGTTTCAGGCCGTAGCGCAGTTCCACGATCTTCCGCTCCCTCGGACTCAGACGGCTCACCGCATTCTTAAGCAGGTCTTTCTCCACCTCATCTTCCATATCCTTGTAGATCAGGTCCTCCTCCGTCCCGAGAATATCCGACAACAGAAGCTCATTTCCGTCCCAGTCCACATTTAACGGCTCATCGATGGAGACTTCCAGCTTCATCTTGCTTGTTCTCCGAAGATACATCAGGATCTCGTTCTCAATGCATCTGGACGCGTAGGTCGCCAGCTTGATATTTTTCGTCGGATTAAAGGTATTAATGGCCTTGATAAGCCCGATGGTCCCGATGGAGATTAGATCTTCCACGCCGACGCTGGTATTGTCAAATTTCTTTGCTATGTATACCACCAGCCGGAGGTTGTGCTCGATCAGTTCTGCCTTTGCCTCTTTCTCCTCCTCGGTTCCAAACTTATTTAACGCCTCGGTCTCCTCCTTTAAGGACAACGGTGCCGGAAGTATATCCGCGCCCCCGATATAGTGGATCTCCCCCCGTTCTGGGCGGATCATCGTACGGAACCCCATCACCTTTTTTAAACGAAACCGATTCGGCATAGAAATTCTCATAATCATACTCATTTTCTCCCTTCATAACTATCCTTCGTTTCTGTATCAAACAGGAACCTCGCCTCGTTCCACTTCGCCTCTTTGAACTCGCAGGAACAATACTCTCACTTACTCTCACCTCTGTGCCGGCAAACATTATCCCTTTCCATCTTTCAAAAGGCACTCGGGCAGGATCATCGTAAAATCTTTTCCGAAAAACAGCGGTTCCTTCGAGACCGCCACAACTGGCCGGTCGATCTTTACGCTCCCACACTCCTCGGTTATGACCTCCATTCTGTCAAAGAGAACTCCCGGCAGCATTCCGTTTTTTGTCCCGACTGCCCGATATGGAATCATAATGACTCCCACCTTCTCGCCTAAAAACTCCTTCGCGTCCGCCGCCGCAATAATGCTGACAGGCTTTCCCGTCACCGGTTCCACGAGCCGGTTTCCGGAATCCGCCATCGCCGTGAACTCCTTCGACTTTTCATTTAAGAAAAGCCGGACCTGATACCGCGTCTTCCCGACCATCGGCCATCTTACAAGAGCCGCCGCAAAAAAACGGATGCCTACACAGAAAAATCCCATAAACATCAGGCTTTTCCATCCGGTAAGAAAACACCGCTCCCGCAGAATCGCCAGTCCACTCTGCAAAATTCCAGCGGATAAGACCAGAACTCCCAGCGCCTTTCCATGGCACTTGAAAACCTTCATCCAGGAATCTCCGCTGTCTGCAGGAACCTCCCTTTTCTCCTGACGCATGGTCTGTTTTTCTGGAAAAGCGATCCAGATCATTAAAAATCCTGTCACCAGCATTTTCCCAACTTCCCATATCCCAGCGAATACTGTCTGCCCGCCTGCAGGACATCTTCCCATAAGTTCCAGATAAACGATCCCGGTACTGCAGAGTCCCCCAACGATCCCGGCACCCATAAGTCTCTGGACCACTGTCCGCCTTCTCAAAAGCACCGCCGCCAGCCATACGATCAAAACATCCCGGTACGCCTCCTCCAAAAAAAACAGATCGGCGTACCACTCATACTCCACCGGAATTCCCCCTTCCCTAGGCATCCCTGTCTGATGTTTTCCCATAGTATACCTGCCTTTCCCTCCAGAATTTGTCAAACCAGCGGCGTGAAATTTGAAAACTCATCGGGTCGTTTTAACAGGATCTCCCCTGTTTTTTCATAAAAATTGAAGTTTTCCGCGGACATTTGCGGAAAGTGAAAAAAAAGAAGAATAAAAAGAAAGCAGATCCGGACATTTCCTGTCGTGATCTGCGGTGAATTTTTCGAAATATTATGTATAAAAAGATTGTGCCTTGGCACATTCTCGCGCCGCGCGCGGTCGCTTGCGACAACCTACATCTTCGCGCGAGTGCGTATCTTAGGCACGTTAGTGCCTTTTTGTTTAATAAGAAGTTCCATCGGAATTCCTGTTAAACAAAAAAGTCCCAGAAAAGATTTCTCTCTTCCGGGACTTCCATATGTTCATAATTAATGCGTTAAGACGGCTTGTCCGCCCCTCACCCAATTATCTGCGGTTCTTTAAGAAATCCGGGATATTGATCTGAGTCTCGCCGCGCTGTGCCGGACGGTAAACCGGGGCATTTCCAGTCGGGATGTTGTACTTCGGTACGGAAGGCTCTGCTGCAGCTGCTGCCTCAGACGGAGCTTTTACGGACGGAGCAGTTCTCTGGATCGGAGCCTGCTGAGCCGGTACCTTTGTCTTGTAGTTTGTGAAGTCTTTCATTGCGCGCTCAACCGGTGTGTTTGCGCCGTGTGCGTCAAGACCTGTAGCGATAACTGTGATGGTTACCTCGTCCTCTGCGTTCTCATCGTACATAGCACCGAAGATGATATTAGCGTCATCGCCTGCAAGCTCCTGAACATAGCCAGCAGCCTCGTTTGCCTCGATCAGGCTGATATCGCCGGAAATGTTGATGATAACGTGGGAAGCGCCCTCGATGGTTGTCTCAAGAAGCGGGCTGGATACAGCCTGTTTTACAGCCTCAAGTGCCTTCTCATCGCCCTTCGCTTTACCGATACCGATATGAGCGATGCCCTTGTCTGTCATAACAGTCTGAACATCAGCGAAGTCAAGGTTGATAAGACCCGGAACGTTGATCAGGTCTGTGATTCCCTGTACTGCCTGAAGAAGAACCTCATCGGCTTTCTTTAATGCGTCCGGCATGGTTGTCCGTCTGTCAACGATCTCAAGGAGACGGTCGTTCGGGATCACGATCAGAGTATCAACCGCGTTCTTTAAGTTCTCGATTCCCTTTAACGCGTTGTTCATTCTCTGTCTTGCTTCAAAACGGAACGGCTTTGTTACAACACCGACTGTAAGAATTCCCATATCTTTTGCGATCTGCGCGATTACCGGAGCTGCACCGGTACCGGTTCCGCCGCCCATACCACAGGTAACGAATACCATATCTGCGCCCTTAAGTGCCTGGGAGATCTCCTCCTGGCTCTCCTCAGCTGCCTTCTCGCCGATCTCCGGCTTTGCGCCTGCGCCGAGTCCCTTTGTGAGCTTCTCACCGATCTGCATAGCAGTCGGAGCTTTACAGAACTGAAGCGCCTGTTTATCTGTGTTGATACCGATAAACTCAACGCCCATAATATTTTCTTCTACCATGCGGTTTACTGCATTATTTCCGGCACCGCCGACACCGATCACAAGAATTCTTGCGGCATTCTCTGCCTCGTTTATCTTAATCTCTAACAAGAATGTCTCCTCCTTTAATATCTATCAATCTATTACATCTTTATTAGCATGGTCATAAAAATCCCAAGTTAATCTAACATATATCATATTTGATTTTTTGAAAAATATCAACCTTAAATTTATGGTTTTTTTGAAAAAAACACTGATTTTCTGCCGCCTGGCACCTGGGCTTACAGCTGACACAGGTCCGTCGGCCGATTCTCTTTAGTCCTTCTTCACAAACCGGTACGTCGGGCTGGAATTCGTCGCGTCATAGGTATCCAGATACAGCGTTCCGGAAAGTCCGGAAAGCTCCGGCATGATATCATGAAGCTCCGCGATCTTTCCGTCAAGGTCATCGGAATTTCCAAGCTCCACCGTGATATCACCCATCACGAGTTCCGCCTCATTGTAGCTGTTGTAATTGATCCGGTCAACCTGGATATCGCTGACATTTAAGACCTGTGTCAGGTTTAAGATCTCCCCAAAAATATCCTGGTCCGCCACCGGAAGCGGCTGGTGCAGGACGATATGCCCGAACTCAAGACCGGCGATCACCGGAACGCCCGGAAGCTGCTCGGAAGAGCTCTCCACGATGATTCCGTCCTTATCAAAGTACATGTAACTGCTCATATAGGAAACACAGCCCACAACGCTCTTCTCAAAGACAACGACCTCCACCTTTGTTGGACTCTTAAAGTTGATCTTATACTCCTCGATAAACGGAATGGACTTATGTTCCTTAAACCGGTTCTGATAATAGCAGAACGCGGAATTTCTGGACCACTTGCCGTCAAACAGCAGTGACTCGATCTGCTCCTTCGTATACTGTTTGTTTCCGCTTACTTCCACATCCTTGATCCGGATGGAAAAGACGAGGACGAGAAGAATGATGAGGATCGCCAGGATCACCCCGAGAATGATCCCCGTCTTTCTTCCGCCTCTCCTGTTGTACATTCCAAATCCGCTGCTGCTTCTTCTCCCGAAATGGATCCCGAAGCCGCGTCTTCCAAAACCAAGACCTCTTCTTCTAAATAACATTTTCTCTTCACCTGTTATCTGATCACTTGTTTTTACATCACATCTTCCTCGATGTCTGCACCAAGCTTTCTCAAATCTCTTCCGATATCCTCATACCCGCGCTTCAAATGTCCCCGGTCCGAGACCACACTGAGCCCATCTGCCGCAAGAGCCGCCACTAAAAGCGCTGCCCCGCCGCGAAGGTCCGGTGTCTCCGCAATTCCCGGGAGAAGCGGATATCTTCCTTTTATTATAGCTGTATCTTTGTGGACCGATACGTCGGCTCCAAAGGCTTTAAGACGCATCGCCGCCTCAAACCGCGCCTCGTAAACCGTCTCCTTAAACCTGTTCTCCCCGCTTCCCGCCGCCTCAGCCGCGAGAAACACCGACTGAAGATCCGTCGGAAACCCAGGGTACGGTCCGGTATCGACCCAGATTTCTGCCGGGCGCCGCTCCATGGTCATATGGATCCTGGCTTTCGGGCCTGCCGCCCCAAAGATCCGGATCCCGGCTCCCATCTTCCGGAGTACTTTTAGCGGTTCCACAAGAACCACCGGCTCCACACCGGTGATCTCGATCTCACCTCCGGCCGCTGCTGCCGCCGCCAGATATGTTCCCGCGCAGATCCGGTCTCCTGCCGTCACATGGTTCGTCGGAAAGAGCTTTTCCACTCCCTCCACCGTGATGGTCCCGGTGCGCTCCCCGGAGATCTTCGCCCCCATGGACCGCAGAAAACTGCAGAGCTCTGCGATCTCCGGCTCCCTGGCACAGTTTAAAAGCTTTGTCGTTCCGGACGCACAAACGGCAGCCATCACCGCGTTTTCCGTCGCCCCGACACTCGGATATGGAAAACGGAATGTTGTTCCACAAAGCTTTTCCGCTTTTGCAATCAGCATTCCGCCATCATCAAGTATCTCTGCTCCCATTGCCCGGAGCACATCCAGGTGAAAATCGATCGGCCGTTTCCCGATCACGCAGCCGCCCGGATACCAGGTCGTAACCTCCCCGGCTCTCGAGAGCAGCGGTCCCAAAAGCAGGCTGGAAGACCGCATCTTCCCCACCGCCTTTTCGGAAATCACCGTTCCCGAGAGTCCAGAGGCATCGATCTCAAGGACATCGTCCTGAAACGTCACCTGGCACCCAAGGTCCCTTAATATCTCCGCCATGAGGAACACGTCCGAGATCTTCGGAACATTCCGGATCTCGGTTCTCCCCTCTGCTAAAAGACTCGCCGCCATCATGGGCAGCACCGCGTTTTTCGCGCCCTGGACTTTTATTTTTCCATGCAGGGGCTTAAGCCCCTGAACTTTAAACACCTGCAAACCGATTCCCCCGCATATGCCGCTATAAAACAGTATATGCAGAAAAACCTGATATGTTACTGCTGTTCCAATCGGATCCTGTTGGACACGCTTAAAACCATTCCCATTTCCACCATCAAAAACAGCACCGACGTACCTCCGTAACTGATAAACGGAAGCGTGATTCCTGTGTTCGGAATGACGTTTGTAACAACGGCGATGTTTAAAACCACCTGGATCGCGATATGGGCCAGAACACCTGTCACCAGCATCGCTCCAAAAAGATCCGGCGCGTTTCCGGCGATCACAAGGAACCGGTACAGCATAAACAGGAACATGAAGATCACGGCTACCGCGCCGAAAAGTCCCAGCTCCTCACAAATCACCGCGAAAATCATATCATTCTGCGGCTCCGGAAGGAAACTCAGCTTCTGGATGCTCTGTCCCAGGCCCTTTCCTAAAAGGCCGCCGGAACCGATGGCGTAAAGTCCCTGAAGGACCTGATATCCACCGTCCTGTGGGAACGCTTCCGGATTTTTCCACACCAGGATTCGGCTCAGCTGGTAGGAGTGGAGGATTCCCGCTTTCTCCAGGGCGATGGCCACCGGAGGCGCGAAGACGATGACAACGATTCCGAGCACCACCGTCGCAATGAACGGCCACTTTCTCTTACACGCGATAAACATCATGACGAAAGCGATTCCGCAGATGATAATACCGGAGCTCAAGTTGTTCATGGTGACGAGGAGGGCCAGCGGTCCGATGAGAACCGCGATCATTCCCCACACCCGCAATTCATCGATCTTTTTTCCAAGTCTCGTGATGAGGACCGCCAAAAGCAGGATCACCACGATCTTTACAAGCTCTGCAGGCTGGAAACGCAGGGATCTTGTTCCCAGCCATCTTTTCTTACCATTTACTGCGATTCCAAGCGGTGTGAACGTTACCAGGAATTCGCAGATATAAGATACAACCACCGCCGGAACGGTGAACTTCGCAAAGAAGTGATAGTCAATCTTTGAAATGATCAGCATCAGGATAAATCCCGCCACAGCGATCTGTCCCTGACGCACCATGTAGTAGGTGGACGGCTGTCCGCTCACCTGGGCATTGTAGGCGCTGGAACTGTAGATCATGATCAGTCCGAATACCGTCAGGAAGATGATGACGACTAAGAGATCATAATCGTAGAAACGGCGTGCTTTCTTTTTCCGTTTTCCCTCTTCCTGTCCCTGGTCACCGTACATCTGCTGCTGCCGCAGCATCTCCTGTCTCTGCTGCATCTCGTGACGCTGCTGCATCAGAAGCTGCTCTCTTCGCTGTCCTTCCTGCTGACGTTTCGCCCGCTCTCTTTCGATCTGCTGGCGCTCCATCTGCTCCCTGGACATCTGCTGCCTCTGCATCTGCTGACGCTGTACCTGCTGTCTCTGTACCTCCTGTCTCTGCGCCTGTGCCCTGCCGCCGGCTTTTCGAACTTTCTTTCGAGCCACGCTAAGCCTCCATTACAGCGCGTTGACGCATTCCTTAAAGATCCGTCCGCGCTCCTCAAAGTTCTTGAACATTCCCCAGCTTGCGCATGCCGGAGAGAGCAGCACATAATCGCCTGCATTCGCGTAGGAAGCGCATACCTGAACGGCTTCCTGCATATCTTCCGCATACATGATATCGGTGATACCATGTTTCTTTGCGCACTCTGCGATCTTATCTCTTGTCTGTCCGATGAGAACGAGATAGCGGACTTTTCCGTCGAAGCTCTCGATCCACTCGTCGTACTCGGAATGCTTGTCATATCCGCCTGCGATGAGGAGTGTCGGTCCCGGCATCGCCTTGATGGCCTGGATCGCTGCGTCCGGGTTTGTTCCCTTGGAGTCATTATAATAAGTAACGCCGAAACGCTCTCTTACATACTCGATTCTGTGCTCAACAGCCTTAAACTCCTTGCATGCCTCGCGGATCATATCCATCGGAACGCCTAACTGCATTGCGATCGCAACGGCTGTCATCACGTTCTCATGATTGTGTCTTCCGATGATATTTAACTCTGTGACATCGAGGATCTTCTCTGTCTTTCCGTCGTGACGGTAAACGATGAAGTTGCCGTCCATGAAGATGCCCTCGTCAAGCTTCTCTTTGCTGCTGAAGTAGAGAACCTTGCACTTTAAGGTCTTTCCGAACTCTCTGAGGACCGGATCCTCGTAGTTTAATACGCAGGTATCTTCCTCTGTCTGGTTTCTTGTGATTCCCTCTTTGACCTGGATGTAGCACTCCATGGTCTTATGGCGGTCCAGATGGTCCGGAGTGATGTTTGTGATCGCGGACACATTCGGATGGAAGTCCATGATCGTCTCAAGCTGGAAGCTGGAAACCTCCGCAACGGTCACGGACTCGTCTGTTGTCTCAAGGGCATGAGCCGTATACGGGTCACCGATGTTTCCCACTACGAATACGCTCTTGTAGAATTTTCTCATGATCTCACCTGTGAGGGCTGTTGTTGTTGTCTTACCGTTTGTACCTGTGATAGCGGCAAGTTTTCCCTTGGAGCAGTGGTAAGCAAGCTCGATCTCGCTCCAGATCGGGATCTTCGCCTCATCGATCACCGCAACGAACGGTGCCTCAAGCGGGATACCTGGGCTGATGACACATAACTCAACACCCATAAGGTCTGTCTTCTTCAGTTCACCGAGGACGATGGTCACCTTCGCGCCCTCATCAAATTTTGCTTTCAGTTTCTCTTCGGAAAGCTTCTCATTTCCATCATAAAGAACCACTTCGCCGCCCTGGGCAAGCAGAAGCTTCGCGGCAGAAATACCGCTGATTCCTGTTCCTGCAACTAATACTTTCTGTGACATGGTTTCTCCTCCTATATACTCCGTAATTTATAGTCCCATGTAGGCAACCAGGCAAAGGATCGCCGTAACGATTGAAAATACTGCGACAACTCTCGTCTCGGACCATCCGCAGAGCTCGAAGTGATGGTGGATCGGAGCCATCTTGAAAATTCTCTTACCGCCGGTCTTTTTAAAGTATGTGACCTGGATGATGACGGAGAGGACCTCCACCAGGTAGATCAGACCAACAACGGCGATAAAGATCGGCATCTGCATCATGAACGCGCTGGATGCCACGAAACCGCCGAGGGCCAGGGAACCTGTATCTCCCATGAACACCTTCGCCGGATATACGTTGAACAGTAAAAATCCTAACAGGCTTCCAACCACAGCGCCGGTGATCGGGCTGATTCCGCTGTTCTCACCGATGGCAACCACGGTAAAGAATGTTGCCACAAGGATCGTAACGCTTGTGCAGAGTCCGTCCAGGCCATCTGTGAAGTTTACGCCGTTATCAGTTCCGAGAACGATAAAGAATACCGCCGGAACAAACAGCCATCCAAGGTTTAAGTAATATCCGTTCTCAAATCCGCCGGTAAAGGGGATCAGCATTCCTGTTCCCACTTCCCCGGAAGTCATCAAATAGTAGGTGAAGATTCCGGTGATGACGAACTGACCGATGAGCTTCTGGATCGGGTTTAAACCTTCCGAACGCTTCATGACGATCTTGATGTAGTCATCCAGGAAACCGATGATTCCGAATCCTACTGTCACGAAAAGGATTGGGATGATCCGCGGATAGCTTCTGATATATAATAAGGATGTGATCACGATTGCCGTGAGGATGATCAGACCTCCCATCGTCGGAGTTCCCTGTTTCTTTAAATGGCTCTGCGGACCGTCATCGCGGACCTGCTGTCCAAATTTCAGCCGGTGAAGAAATGGAATCACCACCGGGCAGAGCGCTGCGCTGATCGCAAAGGCGATAATGATCGCCAGAATTGTCTCATTTACCATGCTGAACCTCATATTTTCCTGCTGCACCTCATACTTCCTATGTAAATTGATGTACTGCTCTTTGGCAACACCATGAAAGTCAAATGTCTAACCGTCCCTGCGTGCAAGCACGCAGTCCGTTTAGCCGCCTGACAACATTTCATAGCGTAAATAGTATACGTCCTTTTTTCCTAATAATCAATCAGAACATTTGATACAATGACCAAAAGGCCTGAAATTCTCCTTCTATCTTCGCTCGTACACACCCAAGGCGCAGAGTGCTTCAGCATCAATCCGTCTCCGGGACCGGCGCGATATCCAGATACGGCAGAATATTCGCAAAAATATCCGCCATCACCGGCGCCGCGATGGTTCCGCCGTAATAGATCCCCACCGGCTCATCGATGGTAATTAGGGCGATGACCTGGGGATCATCGGCGGGCGCAAACCCTAAAAAAGAAGAAATATATTTCTTTAAGCTTCTTGGCAGCTTCTCCGATGTCGCCGTCTTTCCGCCGACCTTATAGCCTGGAAGCTTTGCCCGCTTTCCGCTTCCTTCCGCCACCACCTGCTCTAAGATATACCGCATGGTCTCGCTTGTGGTTTCCGATACGACTCCCGCCCGTTCCGGATAGGAAAACTTCTGATAAAATGTCCCATCCGTGCTCTCCACATTCATGGCAAAGTGGGGCGTGATCCGTCTCCCCCCATTTATGATGGAGGACGCCGTCGTGATGAGCTGGATCGGCGTGATCTGGAAGGACTGTCCGAAGGAGACCGTCGCAAGTTCCACCAGTCCCATATTTTCCTTCTTGTGCATGATCGTCGCCGCCTCGCCGGGGAGATCGATCCCAGTCTTTCCAAGAAGACCAAACTGCTGAAAATAATGATAGAAGGAATCCACTCCAAGCCGCGCCCCAACGTCGATGAACACCGGGTTGCAGGAGTTCATGGCTCCCTGTAAAAATGTCTCTGCGCCGTGCCCGCCGACCTTATGGCAGCGGATCTTCCGGTCTTCCACGATCCGGAACCCCGGGCAGGAGAATTTATCGTCCAGATGGACCACTCCTGCTTCCAGTCCCGCCGCAGCCGTGATGATCTTAAACGTGGATCCCGGCTCGTAAGTGTCGTTGATGCAGCGGTTCCGCCACATCCTATTTCTCGCGTCCTGAAGTTCCGTTCCTGTAAGTCCCCCGCCGTCCAAATTTAAAGTAAACGGGTCATTCAGATCGAATTCCGGCGCGTTCACCATGGCGTAGATCTCCCCGTTCTGGGGATTCATGACGATCACGGAGACGGCTTTCGCGCCTTTCTTTTCCATAACCTGGTAGGCCGCCTGCTCCGCGTACTTCTGGATATTCACATCCAGACTCACGGTTAGGGTATTTCCGGGAACCGGCTCCACCCGCTCCTCCGCGGCATTCTGGAGTTCCGTTCCCTTCGCGTCAGAGAGCGTTAAAATCAGGCCGTCCCTGCCTTTCAGATACTTCTCGTACATGACCTCCAGACCGATGATTCCCTGATTGTCCGCCCCCGTAAAGCCCAGAACCTTTGATGCGAGACTCCCATAGGGATAATATCTCTTATAATCCTCGTCGACTTTCACGCCGGAAAGTCCGAGATTCATGATCTCGTCCCCCACCGACTTCTCCACATTCGTGCGGATGATCTCCCTGGAGGACCACTTTTCCACCTTTTTCCGGACTTCCGCCTCCGGAAGTTCCAGGATCCGCCCCAGTTCCCGGATCACCTTCTCCGGCTCCGTCACCTGGTTATGGATCACAGACACGGTGCAGACCGTCCGGTTCGCGGCGATCACGGTACCGTTCCGGTCCACGATCTCTCCCCTGGCGGCCTTGATGGTCCGCTCCCTCTCGTGAAGCTCATCCGCCATCTTGCTGTAATGGTCCGACCGCGCGATCATCAGAAAGCCCAGCTGCCCGCACAGACCCGCCATCAAAAGCGCTGAGATCACGAAGACCACTAGAATCTTCCTTCTGTGATGTGTCAGAAACTCTGCCATTCCAAAACCTTCATCTTAAAAGTCTTGGTAATTAATATACGGGACTTCCCGTTTTCTCATGCACAGAAAGCTGTGAAAATCACCAGCGGTCCATCGCTTTCCCCTGGACGCCTGCTGTCTGCAGCTTCTTACCGGCATCTGACCGCAGTACCAAACCTCTTACATCGCAAGGAATCCCGCCAGCGCTCTCTTCGCCCCGATCATTCTCGCCTCAAACTGCGGATAAAACTCTTCTTCCTTATTATAAGGAGTAAGATAAAACTGTTTGATCAGATAAAGACTCACGGTCTTTGTCGCCTGGCCGGATGTGTCTTTTCCGATTACCCGCTCTAAGTCTTTTAAAAAGTAATGCCAGGTACAGACAAACTCGTCATATCGCTTTGGCTCCGGCATATCGATCCATTTCTTTACTTTTACCTTGGCCCGGGTCTCCTTCGCGCACTCGTAGACCTGTAAAAAGTACTTGAATCCGCCGTCCTCATAGATCCTTCCAAGAGGAAACAGGCGGCAGATTCCCGGACGGTACGCATGGATCGTGCAGCGTCCATTCTGATCTAAAAAGGAACAGGCCTCTTCCTCTCCCGCCATCTTGAGGTTTGGGAGAATGATCCCGTCCACCACATTCAACTCCAATGGTCCCGTAAGAAGCGCCTCAAAGGTCTTCCCGGTTCCCGCTGTCATACGGTACGCGTCAAAAGGATCGAGAACCACGGAAGTTCCCATCCCGGTACAGCAGGCATGGCAGCCCTCGCACCCGGCGCAGTCCGCTTTCACCATATCATCCAGGCCATAGAGTTTCCCGTCGGAAACCTCTGCCATATCCATCTCTCTGTTCATGATCTTCTCCTATGATTCCTATATAGTAACTGTTCCGTATCCTCATCTACAGAAGCAACTGCCAGCAGCTCTTTTCGGATGCAGGCACTAGTTACCCCATATACTAATTTGTGCAGGAAAACGCCCACGCAAGCAAGCTTGCCGCACATTTTTCTGCACAAATATAAATTGCCGCATGGCTCAGCCGTCAGCGCATTACTGCGCAGCCTGCGTTGTCTCCTCTGCTCCGTTTTCCATAGTCTCAGTCTCCTGGACCGATTCCATGCTCTGGGATTCGCCCGTGCTCTCCGATAAGGATTCCGATCCGTCGGACGGCATATCGTCCGGAAGTCCAAGGCCGTCATCATACGGAATTACCTCTTCCTGCGGGGCAGGCTCTGTCTCAATTACATTTCCTTCCGCATCCGTCGGTGCCACCGTCTCCGCCTCGGTCTCTCCGGTTCCAGGCTCCAGTCCGCCCTCGTTGTTGTTCGTGATTCCCTCGCTCTGATCCGCAAGACTTGCGTCCTCCGTCGTCGTATCTGTATCCGGGAATACATTTAAGTATGGAAGTGCCTCCGCCATGATCTTCTGGAAGACCTCTGTGGCGAATGTGCTGTGCGCCTGCTCTTTTCCCGGAAGATTCGGAGTGTCGATGACCACATAGACAAGAAGCTGCGGATCATCCGCCGGCGCGAAACCGCAGAACGATACGAGATAGTTGTGCGCGGAACGAGGAAGCTTCTCCGCCGTTCCCGTCTTTCCTCCGACCTTATATCCGGCAACACGTCCCGCCTTACCGGTTCCTTCCTCATCGTCGACAGTCATGAACAGCGCGTGTCTGATAAAGTCACTGGTAGACTGGGAGACAGTCTCCCGCACAAGATTCGGTTCGATTTTCTTCACAACGGATCCCTGATCATTTAAGATCTGCTTTACCACATGGGGTTCATAGTAGGAACCTCCATTGATGACCGAGGCGAATGCCGCTGCCATCTGGATCATGGTGCTGTTATAGCTCTGTCCGAAAGAGTTTACCGCAAGGTCGGTCGGTCCCATATTGTCCGCATTGTAGATCAGTCCATATGCCTCACCAGGAAGGTCGATTCCTGTTTTCTGACCCATACCAAATAATTTCTGATACTTTGCAAACCGCTGTATACCGAGTTTCGCCGCGATCTGCATCATGGCATCGTTGCAGGACTTCATCAAGGACTGCTCTAACGTCAGGATTCCATGTCCATAGATATTGGAGCACTTGATCCTGTAGCCGCCCACATCCTGCCCGCCGTCGCAGAGGAACGTGTCGTTCTGACTGATCACGCCTTCCTCAAGACCCGCCGCAACGGTCATCGGCTTCGCCGGGGAACCCGGCTCGTAAGTATCGTTTACGCAGAAGTTTCTCCACATCTGGTTCCAGGCATCCAGTCTGCCTTCATCCGTCATTGCCGCAATCTCCTCCTGGGAGTAGGCGTAACTCAAGTCTCTCGGATTATTCAAGTCAAATCTGCGGTTGGATGACATGGCAAGGATCTCACCGTTTCTTGGATCCATGGCGATCACGGCCGCAGTCTTGCTTCCGATTCCGCTCATCCACTCGTCGATATATTTTTCCACGATTCTCTGGATATTCACGTCGATGGTGGAGACGATGGTGTTTCCGTTCTCGGCGGGTTTAATGACCTTCTCCATGTTGGCCTCATCATCCAGATATCCGTACTCTCTTCCGTTGATTCCGATCAGCTGGTCGTTGTAGTACTGCTCGATTCCGCCGCTTCCCTGCTTTCCGTTATCGTAGGAGAATCCCACCACGTTGCAGGCCAGGGTATTGTACGGATAAAATCTCCGGTACTCGTCCTCAAACCAGACGCCCTTGACCTTCTTTTTGCTGTCTTCCTTGGACTTTGCGTAGGCGTCGTTCAGTTCTTTCTTTTTCGCCTCGAACTCTTCCTTCTTATCCGCGGAGATCTGCTTCTCATAGGGCACATAGTAGGACTTTTCGTTGGCGGAAATCGCCGCCAGCAGATCCGCACGGTCGTATCCGAACACCTCGCAGAGGGCGGACACCGTCGGTTCCAGGTAATTATCCTTATCCTGGTTGATCTGGTTCGGATCTAGGATCAGGTTGTAGACCTTCTCACTGGTTGCCAGATATGTTCCGTTCCGGTCCACGATATCGCCGCGGCGGTACGGGATCGTCCGGCTGTCGTAGGAGGAATGCTGGTTCAATACGATCTGGGTGTAGTCTTCGTTTTTATCCTTGATCATCCGGTATAAAACAACGACAAGACCAAACAAAGCCAGCGTCGTTACAAGAACCGTAACCGCCAGCTTTTCTTTCATACTCATGGTAAAAACTTTTTTATTATTACCGTTCCGGGATGTCTTCATACTGTCTTACATACTCGCTTTCTGTCTTATTGTATAAGCGCACCTGGTCCTTATTGGCATAAACCATTCCCAGTTCCTCTGTCGCTACCTTATACACATAATCCAGATCCACCGACGTGTTGATTCTTGTGAGAAGGGCGTCGTTGTCCCCTTTCAGCTTTTCAATACTTTCCTCCAGGCTCTCGATGTGATTCAGTCTCGCTGTCACGGAAGACTGAAGCTTTAAATAGCTCACACAGATGTACAGCGTACAGATTACTGCCACTGTCAGTAATAATACGGAAAAAAGATTCATCTGAAGCGCTTTTTCCTGATTTCTCCGAACTGTAACGGTATGGGATAAGTTCCGCTTCTGCTGGTGTCTTCTCTCCTGCTCCTCATACTGCGGAGCGCGCTCAATTTTACGGACGGTATTTCCCTCTACATATTCTGTTGTCTGCGGGGCTCTTCTCCGTCTCCTTGCTGCCATACCATCACTTCCTTTCTAAATATATCTGTAACAGTCCAGCGTCTTTCTGCCTGCATGTAGAATCTGCTGAACAAACGTAAATTTTCTACTTCTTCTGTAACTGATATGTAATGACCTCTTGTCAAGTACAAATTAACAGAAATCACCACAA
>CAVIYT010000205.1:0-8644 GCA_963646925.1 Paludibacteraceae bacterium | reverse complement strand
AGGCAAGACAGATGGGAATCGAGGCGGAGATCATGGGACAGCCTGGACTTTACAGTCAGAACGTGATCGATATCGCCGGAGACGCATCTGAAGGACTCCTCTGCAGCGGTGTCTTCGTAGCGGATGGTGCAGACGAGAAGGGGCAGGAATTCGTGACCAAGTACGGAGAGAAGTACAACGGTGAAGTTCCAGACGGTTTTGCCGCACTGGCATATGATCAGATGTATGTACTGGCAGACGCGGCAGAAAGAGCGATGGAAGAAAACGATGGAGAACTTACCAGACAGACTCTCGCTGAGGCATTAAAGGAAACAAATTACGAGGGTGTTACCGGTACTGTCAACTTCGATGAGAACGGTGACTGGGTAAGAGATTACCTGACACTGACTGTAAAAGACGGAAAATACGTTTTATATGAGGAGTAATTCTTCGAGAGATATTAAGATGAGAAGTAACTGTTCGGACGGTCGGCGCACATGCTGCGCTGACCGTAAAAACATAGGAGGAAAGTCTTGAATAGTTACGATGAAAACGTACAGGTGGTGACAATATGTTGGTATTTTTGCAGCAGGTTATAAATGGTCTGGCGCAGGGAGGCATCTACTCTCTGATCGCTATCGGCTGGACAACGGTATTTGGAATCGTGGGAGTCATTAACTGGACTCACGGAGAAGTCTACATGCTGGGCGCGTATACCGGTTATTTTGTGACGACGTATCTGGGGCTTCCGATGATTCCGGCGCTCCTTATTTCGATGGCAGCCGGAGCCCTGATTGCGATGGCCGTCGATCAGTTTGGCTATAAGCCATTGAGAAAGAAAGGCGTTCTGGCAGCAACCGGATTTATTACCGCGTTAGGTATTTCCACGATCCTGCGCTATACAGCCAACGCTGTATTTACAGTAAATCCAAAGGCATACCCGGAGTTAGTCGAACAGAAGCTGATCACCATCTGTACGATCTCCGGACAGACGTTGACGATCAGTTCCCTTCACTTATATATCCTGATCGGAACGATCATCATCATGGTATGTCTGGAACTCTTTATCAAACATACGCTGACAGGAAAGGCTATGCTGGCGGCATCCCAGGATATGCAGACATTAGGCCTCATGGGCGTCAATGCAGAAAAGCTGATCAAGGTCACATTTGCCATCAGCGGTGCCCTCGGAGCGGCAGCAGGTTTCTTTATCGGAACGATCTACGCGATCAACCCGACGATGGGTGCCCTGGCTGGATTAAAGGGATGGTCCTGCGCGATCCTCGGCGGAATCGGCAGCATCACGGGCTCTTTGGTTGGCGGAATTATTCTCGGAATTGTAGAAAACCTGACAGCCGGATTTATCTCTACCGGTTATAAGGATGCCATCGGATTCGCGGTCATGATCCTGGTTCTTCTCATTAAGCCATCAGGACTTATGGGATACAAATTTGAAGAAAAGGTTTAAGGAGGCAGCATATGAAAAGAGAACGTTTTTTTGGAAAAAACGGGAAGACTGCCTTTCTTGGATCGGCGGTACTTGTTTTAATGATCTGTTACATTGATAAATTTCATGGCGGAAGTGCCTGGATCCCGACTTATTTCCAGCATGTGATCGTCAACTGTCTGATTGCGGCGATTCTGGCACTGGGACTCAACTTTGTATCCGGATATCTGGGACAGACTTCCCTGGGCCATGCAGCCTTTTACGGAATCGGCGCTTACACGACAGCGGTATTATTAAAATATACCGGACTGAACTTCTGGATCACGATTCCGATCGGACTTCTGTTGTCAGCACTGATCTCGATTCCTCTCGCGATGGCGTCCCTCCGGGTAAAGGGACAGTTTTTGATCGTTATCACCTATGCCTTCTGCGAGATCCTGCGGTTCATTGCGATCAATACCGCGGCTTTAGGCGGAACCGCTGGAATTCCGGGACTGAAATCACCGGAGATCTTCGGAATCAAGATCACAAAACTGGCATCCACCAGCAAGGGCGGATATATTCTGATCCTGTTTCTGATCACGGCAGCGGTTGCGTTTTTTGCGTGGAAAACAGAGCACTCAAGAATCGGCTACGCTTTTTCCGCGATCCGCGAGGATGAGATCGCGGCGGTTGCCATGGGCATCAACACCAGATATTATAAGATCCTCGCCATGGTGATCTCAGCGGTGATCTGCAGCATTGCGGGAAGTTTCCAGGCTGTGTTTGCCAGCATGGTAAGCCCGGAACTTTTAAACGCGACAAAGTCTATTTCCATATTCACCATGGTAGTTATCGGCGGAAGACGGAGCATCAAGGGCATGATCCTCGGTGGTATCCTTCTTACGATCCTGCCGGAGTTATTCCATTCAGTAAAAGATATTGCGGGACTTCCGTTTGACCCGTGGATGATCCTTTACGGATTCCTTCTTGTATTCATGATGCGTTTCAGACCGCAGGGTATCTGGGGCGCGGACAAAAAGGAAACAGTTCAGATGGAAGAGGAGTGATGGATATGCTGCTTGAGACAAGAAAAGTGACAAAAGTATTCGGCGGACTTCGCGCCAACAGTGAGATCGATTTTTCCGTCGATGAAGGAGAGATCGTGGCGATCATAGGACCGAACGGTTCCGGAAAAACCACGTTCTACAATGTTCTCACAGGAATCTCACCGGCAACCAGCGGAGAGATCATTTTTAAAGGAAAAAATATTGAAAAGATGCAGCCGGAAGCCATTACCCGTCTTGGCATGGCGCGCACATTCCAGAATATCCGTCTTTTTGGAAACATGACGGTGGCGGAAAATATCATGATCGCCCGTCACTGCCGAAGAAAGAGCGGAATCTGGGATTCCCTGATCGGAAGCGCGAGATTAAAGAAGGAAGAGGCGGAAAACGAGGAATACATAGAGAAGTGCTTGAAATATGTGGGCATCTATGACAAGAAAGACTGGCTGGCGAAAAATCTTCCTTACGGCATGCAGCGCCGCCTGGAGATCGCCAGAGTGCTTGCGACTGAGCCAAGCTTGATCCTGCTTGATGAACCGGCAGCGGGAATGAACCCGCATGAGAAAGATGAACTGGTGGAGATCATTAACCGCCTGAAAGCGGAGAAATATTCCATTATTCTCATTGAACATGCCATGCGTATGGTCATGAATATTGCGGACCGCGTGGTCGTGTTTGACCATGGACAGAAGATTGCGGAGGGACTGCCGCAGGATGTCAAGAATGATCCTGTTGTCATCGAGTCCTATCTGGGAAAGGGGGCATCCGCAAATGGCAATGCTTGATGTAAAAGATCTGGATGTATATTACGGTAAGATCCATGCCCTCAAAAAGATCAGTCTTTCGGTGGAAAAAGGAGAACTGGTTGCCCTGATCGGGGCGAACGGTGCCGGAAAAACTTCCCTTCTGACTGCAATCATGGGACAGATCCCGTCCACCGGTGAGATCCGTTTTGAGGGCCAGGCGATCCACGGAACCGGCACCATGGAGATCGTGAGAAATGGCATGACGATGGTTCCGGAGGGAAGAAGAGTATTCCCGAGAACATCGGTCATGGATAACCTGCTTTTGGGATCCTACAGCCGGAAAGATAAGGAAAATGTAAAAGCGGACTTAAATAAGATCTTTGAAATGTTCCCGAGACTGGCAGAGCGGAAAAACCAGCTGGCAGGAACATTATCCGGCGGTGAGCAGCAGATGTTAGCCATGGGACGCGCCCTGATGTCCAGACCGAAGCTTCTGCTTTTGGATGAGCCGTCCATGGGACTTTCTCCCCGCCTGGTGGATCAGGTGTTTGATACGATTGTTTCCATCAACAAGTCGGGAACAACGATCATGCTGGTAGAGCAGAACGCAAACCAGGCTCTTCGGATCGCGAAGAGAGGTTATGTGATCGAGACAGGTGAGATCGTTCTCTCTGACGATGCGGATAAGCTGTTGTCCAATCCGCAGGTGAAAGAGGCGTATCTGGGCGGCTGATGCCGGTGCTTTGCATTCCCGATCGGTAAAATCCATTACCGCCGCAATAGTGTGCGGAATGATCAGTTCGGAGAATTTCTGACCGTGTACAGAAACAAGTTAAGTGCTGCGAAAGTCAACTAATAAATGAAAAATGGTTGACTTTCACGGCGCTTTTTTATATAATTGTAAACTATAATGCAAAACAAAAGTTTACAATCGTGACGCGAAAATTCGGAGAAAAGGATCCGGAAGACGGACGGAAATCCATTCCAAATCAGCTTTGCTGATGGGATTTTTGCCTTCCAGCCGATGCCTTTTTACGGTCAGCGCAGCAGGTGCGCAGACCTACTGAACAATTACGATTGCACATAAAAAAACAGGAAAATGAGGAGAATACCATGGACGTACTGACACTGGCACAGGAAATTATCAACGGAAGAAGAATTACAAGAGAGGATGACTTAAATTTCTTTCTGACATGCGATCTGAAGGAACTCTGCGAGGGCGCAGACCGGATCCGCAAGGCATGTGTGGGAGATAAGGTGGACCTCTGTTCTATCATCAACGGACGGAGCGGACGATGTCCAGAGGACTGCAAGTACTGCGCGCAGTCTGCACACCATCATACAAGCTGCGAAGTCTATGACTTCCTTCCGGAAGAAGAGATCGTAAAGATGTGCCATGTCCATGAGGATGAGGGAGTTGACCGTTTCTCCATCGTTACATCGGGCAGAGCACTGACCGGTGAGGAGTTTGATAAGGCGATCCACGCCTACGAGACCATGAAAAAGGAATGTAAGATCGACCTCTGCGCGTCCATGGGCTTTGTGACCGCGGAACAGCTTCACCGTCTCCATGAGGCAGGAGTCACAAGTTACCACCACAACATCGAGACATCCAGAAGAAACTTCCCGAATATCTGCACCACCCATACATATGACATGAAGATCAACACCTTAAAAATGATCAAGGCAGAGGGCATGTGCGCATGTTCCGGCGGAATCATCGGAATGGGTGAGACATGGGAGGACCGTCTCGATATGGCGGTAAGTCTCGCGGAGCTTGGAATCGATTCCATCCCGTTAAACGCCCTGATGCCTATCCCGGGAACTCCGCTGGAGCATCTGGAGAGAATCTCTGAGGACGATATTCTCCGCACCATCGCCTTCTTCCGCTACATCAACCCGGAGGCGAACATCCGTCTCGGCGCAGGCCGCGCGCTTCTCACGAACGACGGTGAGACAGCGTTCTGCTCCGGCGCGTCCGCGACGATCACAGGAAATATGCTGACAACGGTTGCATGCGCGACGATCCGCAGCGATAAGAAGATGTTGGAAGGTCTTGGAAGAGACGTGACACCGGATTACATGAAGGAAAATTAGGATCAAAATGAGTTTAACATAAAAAAGACAGAAGTGATTTATATCATTACGCCCTCGCAAAAAGCAGTTCTGCTGTTATTTCGCGGGAGTGCAGGATGAATCTCATTTCTGTCTTTTTTCGTACCACTCTTTAAAACCGTCGATCGTGAGCCGGTCATTGAGATCTTTGATGGGTCTCGACGCGGATTCCATGATCTGTTCGGGTGTCTTTTTCTTTCGGAGCATCTCGTAAGTGGGACCCAGGGGATCGCCGTATTTTCGTTCTGTCATATCGTAGATGTATTCGCAGAACAGCGGCGGCGCGGCCTCCTTATATATATGTCCAAGTGAACGGCGGCGTTCATGGAGGATCTTTGCGGTCTCCTCGACTGAGTGACCATCGGCCAGCAGGGAATCGCGGAGAGCAGCCAGTTCCCGGACCTTTTCTTCATATTCGATCCGCAGGGGATTTGTCTTTAAACCATCGTTTAGGAGAAGATCGAGTTCTTTTTCAAATTCTGAATTCATAATCATATTTTCCTTGAATTAAAAGATCCGGCAATTCTGCCGGATCGTATTTTGTAGAAATTATTTATCTGCCGTGTAGCCAGGGAAAGGCGTATCAGGCACCGAGAATCTCACTCAGCGTCTTTACGAAGAAGATCACCAGGACCACGATCATCAAAGGCTTTACAAACTTTGCACCGCCTTTGTCGAAGCAGCGGACTCCAAGATAGTTTCCGGCGATGCTGAAAAGACCGGCAACAAAGCTCAACAGAAGAATCACCTTACCGTTCATCAGGTAGACCACCATTGCGGTCATATTTGTTGTGAGATTGATGACCTTTGTGATCCCGTTTGCCTCTTTTAATCCCATATGTGCAACTCCAGTCAGGAGAAGCAGCAGGAAAGTTCCTGTTCCAGGACCATAGAATCCGTCATAGATGCCGATGAAAAAGGTAATGATGCAGCTGAAGATCAACATCTTGCGGGGCGGAAGCGGCTCTTTTTCGCTGACGAATGGTTTGCCGAACATGATGTAGAAGGCTGTGCAGGGAAGAATCACGAGCATTAAGCATTTAAAATAGAAAGCATCCAGGCGCAGGGCAAGTTTTGCACCGATCGTTGAACCAATTGGAGCTGTGATGACGCAGATCAGGGCTGTCTTCCAGGCAATATATCCTTGTTTTGCAAAGCGGGCTGTTGCGACAAAGGTTCCCATGCCGGAACCTAATTTGTTTGTTCCTATAGCTAAGTGGACCGGGAGTCCGGCGATCATGTAAGCCGGGAGAGAAATCAGTCCGCCGCCGCCGGCAACCGCATCGACAAAACCAGCAAGAAATACAAGTGGGCAGACAATCAGAAAGTGCATCAGATGTAATTCCATAATATTAAATCCCCTTATGTAAGATTGAATTGAACGTGTCGTTTTCACTGGCGGCGCAGATGAAATAGATCGCACACGTTCCCTGCCAAATATAGCATAATTACAGGAAAAGTGCAATGAAGAAAGGCAGCCAGAGAGTGAAATGTTTGTATCAGGAAATATGGCAGGCACGTTTTGATATGGCGGTGATATGGAAAGTTGAGACTCGGTCTGGGAGTCTTGAGAAAAAATCATGGCTGGGTTATAATGTGTAGAAATAGAATGACAAAAGACAGGGAGGAAGATCATGGAGTGGGCAGACGGAAAATGCAGATGCCGGTGGGCAAATCCGAAGAATGAGCGGTATATCCGCTATCACGACGAAGAATGGGGACAGCCGGTCCATGATGACCGGAAACTGTTTGAGATGCTGATTCTGGAGACATTTCAGGCGGGACTTTCCTGGGAGTGTGTCTTAAATAAGCAGGACGCGTTTATCCAGGCGTTTGACAATTTTGAACCGGAGATCGTTGCATCTTATAAGGAAGAAAAAGAACAGGAATTGAGAGAAAACGCGGGAATTATCAGGAATCGCCTAAAGATCCATGCGGCGGTGACGAACGCGCAGGTATTTCTGGAGATTCAGAAAGAATACGGGAGTTTTGCGGCGTATCTTTGGAACTGGACTGGAAATAAGACACTTTATGAAATCGGGCTTACAAGTTCCCCACTGTCTGACCAGATCTCAAAGGACCTGAAAAAGCGTGGAATGAAATTTGTGGGAACAACGGTGATCTACTCCTATCTGCAGGCGGTGGGACTGATCTGGTCCCATGAAGAGGGATGTTTCCTTGAGAAAACTGGTCAATAGAGGAAACTCGGTGCCGGAAGGCAGAAAATTCAATTCGTACATAGCAAAAATGCCCTTGTTTTTATAGGATTGATTCGGTAAAATAGAGGCAGGCAGAACGATCCCCCTGAAGATTCAGGAGGGAACATATGAAAGAAAATAAGAAGAAAATTTTGACGGTTGCGGCTTTCTTAATCGCAGCCGGTCTTGTGTTTGGGATGACGAGAAGCAGGGACGGAGTCCGGGAACTGGATGAGTCCGGGGCAATCGTTGTGAGCGGGACGCTGGATGCGAATGGGAACATCAGCTGGGAGAAAAACGGCTCTGCAGAAAGTGGCGGTCTGCCGCAGGAATCTTCTGGCAGCGCTGCCGGAAACCAGGAGCTTCAGGAGCCGGTCAGTGATGAAAATGGCAGTGCACCGGGGAAAAATGCCACAGCAGCGCAGAATTATGTGGAAAACTCTGAAAAATCAGGAGTTTATGTGTATATCTGCGGCGAAGTGGCGAATCCGGGAGTATATGAGCTTTCCGAGGACAGCCGGATCTACGAGGCGGTGGATGCCGCCGGGGGATTTACGGATGCGGCAGCGAGGGAAAGTGTGAATCTCGCCTCAAAGGTTTCTGACGGGATGCAGATCACAATCTATAATAGGGAAGAGGCTGCGTCACTTCCTGTGGGGAGCGGAACTGCCGGTGGAAATTCCAGGCAGAATGGGACTTCCAGTTCCGGGCTTGTGAATCTGAACACAGCGACAAAGGAAGAACTGATGACCTTAAAGGGCATTGGGGAGGCGAAAGCCGAGGACATTATCCGGTACCGCGAAAAGAGCGGCGGATTTAAGAAAATTGAGGATATCATGAAGATCTCCGGCATCAAAGAAGCCGGGTTTCAGAAGATCAAGGACAGCATTACGGTGTGATGAGAGGAAAAAGCTTTCATGACCATGAGTGTCCTGAACCGTTGTAAAAATTTATAATTCGAAGAAATATACGATCTATGTCGAATGTAATAGCTGAAATGCAGGAAGCACAGGTCGAGTCATAGACATAAGAAAAGCAGCAGGGGAGAGAGCCTGCGGATTACAGCATAACGTGGAGGAGAGAAATGGCAAGAGTTCTGGTAGTAGATGATGA
>CAVIYT010000204.1:0-5829 GCA_963646925.1 Paludibacteraceae bacterium | reverse complement strand
TCCTTGTATTCATCCTGTGTGGCAAGCTCCCCAATACGCTTATCCAATCGCTCAAGCTTATCTGATAGTGTCTGGTAGGTCAGCAGGTATTCATCGAGGATCTCCTTGTATAGAGCCTCAGGGGTTAAGGCCTTAAGCCATTTAAGATGCGCTGCCGTCCAATGACTGTTTCCATCATAGCGATAGTTATGGCGCAAACAGAATGCAAGTATCTGCTGCTTTACTTTTTTGAGTGCCAGCTTATGATCATCCCTCATACGCAGGAATTCTTTTGTTTCTTCATCCTTTGCAGTTGGGATATGAACAGGGCTGTAGTTATGCTGTGCAAGACATTTGGCAATGATTTCAGCATCACGTTTGTCTGTTTTGATACGCTTTTTACTACGCTGCTCAAGCATTGTAGTAGGAGCGAGAATCATACATTTTACATTGTTCGCCGTTAATTGGTGATACAAGGTATAACCGAGGCAACCAGCCTCATAACCGCATATGAAGTTAGCATCGTCTCCGTAGATGGTTCTAAGAAACTCCAGATAGTTCAGAATTTTTTTGTAATCAGCTTCTGTCCTCTGGTAGTGAGAAGCCTTTTCGGCTTCAATTGTGTAAGCACAAAGTGAAAAACTTTCCTTGTGAACATCCATTCCTACGTAAACTGTGTTATAATTCATTTGATGACCTCCCTTTGTATGCGGTAATCCCTGTTTTTGTTGTTTAACAATTACATTATACAGGTAAATCCACGAAGTTACAAAGTGGAGGTCATTACATATTGTCTATTCAGTCCCTTCATGGTTACGTGCAAAAATCCATTCCGAATCAGCTTCGCTGATGGGATTTTTGCCTTCCAGCCTATGTCTTTTTACGGTCAGCGCAGCAAGTGCGCAGACCTACTGAACAGTTACCTTTTTCAATACTTGTTATATCCCTCAGTTTCTCTCGAACACACGAAGCTTTGAACTCTTTGATCTTCTGTTCTCTTCCAGTTCCTCGTCCGACGGAACGATCGGTTTTCTCGTCACAACGCGGCCTTTGCTCTTTCTTCCGCATACGCAGACCGGGAAATCCGGCGGGCAGATACACGGGTTTTCATTTGTGCGGAATCTTGTCTTTACGATCCGGTCCTCCAGGGAGTGGAACGTAATGATAGAAAGACGTCCGCCAGGATTTAAGAGGTCGATCATCGTGTCGATGGAATCGTTCAGCACATCAAGTTCATGGTTCAACTCGATGCGGATCGCCTGGAACGTCCGTTTCGCCGGATGTCCGCCCTCGGCACGGATCTTTGCCGGAATCGCGCCGCGGATGATCTCCGCAAGCTGCAGTGTCGTCTCGATCGGGTGGATCTCCCGCTCTCTGACGATGTGCTTCGCGATATTCTTTGCGAAACGGTCCTCGCCGTAATCGCGGATAATTTTGTACAGCTCCATCTCGCTGTATCCGTTTACGATATCCGACGCGGTCTTATCGTTTCGCTGGTCCATTCTCATATCAAGCGGGGCGTCCTCCCTGTAGGAGAATCCGCGGTCCGCCGTGTCTAACTGGTAGGAAGACACGCCAAGATCCAGGTAGATGCCGTCCACCTTTTCAATTCCAAGGTTAAAGAGCACTTCCCGGATATTTTTGTAGTTGCTTCTGACGATCGTTACTTTATCTTTAAATGGGAGAAGGCGTTCTGTCGCCGCCGCGATCGCGTCCGCGTCCTGATCGATTCCGATCAGACGGCCGTTTTCGCCGAGTCTCCGTGATACTTCGTATGCATGTCCGCCTCCGCCTAATGTTCCGTCCACATAGATCCCGTCCGGTTTTACGTTCAGGCTGTCGACAGTCTCCATCAGCAGGACTGATTTGTGTTCAAAAATCATATGCCAAGACCTTCCATATTTTCTGCAATTTCTTCCATGTCATCATAGACATTCTTCTCGTTCCAGACCGCCTTGTTCCAGATCTCGATCCGGCTTCCGACGCCGACTAACACAACGTCTTTTTCCAGCTTCGCGAATTCTCTCAGAACAGAAGGGATCAGAATTCTTCCCTGCCTGTCCACCTCACAGGCGCAGGCACCAGCCAGGAAAAATCTTGAAAACTTTCTGGCGTTGGCATTCGTAAGAGGAAGTGCGTGGAGTTTTTCCTCAAAGGATTTCCACTCGGAATTTTCGTACACGAAGAGACACCCATCCAATCCCTTTGTGACAACGAACTCATCGCCCAGCTGCTCACGGAATTTGGAAGGGACAATCAGACGGCCTTTTGCATCGATTGTATGACTGTACTCTCCAATGAACATTACTCACTCCTGTGATCATGTGGTCCATAGTGATCCACCGATCCACCATTTTAAACCACTTTTATCCACTTTCCACCACTTCTGATTTAATCTTAGTACATTTACATTAAAATAGCAAGGAATTTTTCACTTTTTCATGTATAAAACAAGGTGTCATTTTATGGAAATCCACAGCCTCTGTGCGTGATCCGCACTCTGTTCCCCCACTTGCGGCAATCTCCCCATCTATGTGGGTGGAGAATTATCCCAAAAGCAGTCGAAGATTGCATGGAACTCTTCCTATAAAACACGAAAAAGCCGCCTTTTCAGGCAGCTTTTTCGTGTTTTATCTGGAGTATATTCGATTTTTATGTACTGCGGACCGCTTAGTATCCCGCGTCCATATACTGTTCGATCAGCCGGTCAAGTTCCACACTGTACCGGTAGATCAGATCATAGGCCTCTTTCCCATCAATACTTCCGTTTAACCGTTTTCTCGCTTCCTCGATCCGACTTACCAGCTCTTCCCTGCTCTCCATATCAGTTTGCTTCCTTTCTCTGGACGAAAGCTTTTCTCCTGTTATAGATCAGTACAACAAGAGCCACCGTCGCCAGCACGACAGACAACGCCTGGGATACCGCGATCTGGGTACCCGGTATCAGGAGAGAATCCGTCCGCAGGCCTTCGATCCATGTTCTTCCGATTCCATATCCGGCGAGATAGATGCAAAGCATTTCCCCTGTGAACGTTTTCCGCTTGCGGAACCAGAGCATGAACATCAGGAGTCCAAAGTTCCAAAGCGATTCATAGAGAAACGTCGGGTGGACCTGAATGTACTCGATTCCATTGTCCAGGATCAGATGGTCGAGGAGATTCTGTGAGATCATGCTCTCATTCACAATACTACGCCGGATCCGCATGGCAAACAGGCAGTCTGTATAGCGGCCGAAAGCTTCGCAGTTGATAAAATTTCCCCAGCGTCCGATCATCTGTCCGGTTACGAGTCCAAGGCACGCACTGTCCGCCATGGACAAAAAGGAAAGGTGGCGTTTCTTTGTAAATACAAGTAGCGTCAGGATCCCGGCGATCACTCCGCCGTAGATCGCAAGTCCGCCTTTCCTTAAATTCACGATCTCCATCAGGTGGTCCTTATAGTAGGCCCACTGGAAGAAAACGTAATAGATCCGCGCTCCAAGAATGGAAAAGATAATTCCGTAAAGTGCGAAATCAAGGTAGATATCCGGATCCTGTCCCCTGCGCTTTGCGTCGGACTGGGCGACACAGAGTCCCGCAATCATTCCGATTCCGATGATCAGTCCGTAGTACGCAAAGGATATTCCTCCGATTGAAAAGCTCTTCACCATATGGGGGATCGAGATCCCGAGGTGAACGAAGCTTACATCTGCTCCTGTCATTGATTCTGTTCTCCTTTTTTCTCTGGTGAGTTTTATTTTACTCCGAAAAGCGGCAAAAAGCAAACAGATTCGCTTGACAGTCCTCGTGTTTATTCGACAGAAATCTGGAAGATAACTTTTTTAGTATCTGTTTCGTGTTTTATTCTTATTTCTTTGTCAAATTATGTTTTAACTGCAAAGTTTTCGCACTTCGATCTCTTTTCATTGACTTTAATTTTATAAAATTTTATACTGAAAATACCTAATAAAAATATGTGCCTTATCATATTTCTGAGCAAAGTGCGGTCGCTTGGTGAACCTATCTCTTCGCGCAGACACACATCATCGAAACACAGTGTCTTTCATAGCACAAAACAGCTTCAGAATTTCAAAATGAACCGCACGATCCGCTTTTCCGCGAAAACACTTTCGCGGTTCTGCTTTTATTTTAACCATCACAAGGAGGAACCATCCATGGATATTCAGATCTTTCTAGATGAATTAAAAAAATATGAAGATTCAATGCTCACAACACGCCGTGATCTCCACAAGCACGCGGAGACAGGCTGGCAGGAATACCGCACCACCGCTCTTTTGATTAAGAAATTAAAAGAACATGGGATCCCTGTAAAATATGGAAAAGAGATCATCAACAAAGATTATCTCTGGGCCTATCCGTCCGAAAAAGACCGGAAAAATGCCATCGCCCGCGCGCTGAATGAGGGCGCTGACCCGGAGATCATAAAGGAGATGGACGGTTTTACCGGTCTCTGCGCTGTGATCGAGACAGGAAAGCCTGGTCCGGCGCTGGCGCTCCGCTTTGATATCGACTGCAACGATGTCACCGAGTGCGCTGACGCGGACCGCCCGCCGGTAAAGGGCGGATTCTGCTCGATCCATGACGGAAGCATGCACGCCTGCGGTCATGACGGACATGCCTCCCTGGGGCTTCACACCTGCATCGCCTTAAATGAGATCAAAGATGAACTCTCCGGAACCATCAAGGTCATCTTCCAGCCAGTGGAAGAAGGCGTCCGGGGCGCCCAGTCCATCGCGGAGGGCGGGATCTTGGATGATGTCGATTACCTTCTCACCGGTCATCTCGGAATGGGATGGAAGACAGGTTCCATGGTGGCTCTCTCCAAAGGATTCCTCTCCACCACAAAGGTTGATGCGGAATTTAAGGGAATGTCTGCCCACGCCGGAATGTCCCCGCAGGACGGAAAGAATGCGGTCCTCGCGGCATGCTCGGCAACTCTCGCCATGCACACCGTCTGCCAGGATTCCAGGGGTGCGTCCCGCATCAACGTGGGAACGATCCAGGGCGGAAGCGGACGAAATGTGGTTCCTGCTGAGGCCGTGATCCGCTTTGAGACCCGGGGCGAGACTGCGGATATCCAGGATCTTGTTCTCAAAAAGGCCATGAATGCCGTAAAAGGCGCCGCTGAAATGTTTGACTGCTCTGTCGATACGAAGATCATGGGCAGCGCCTCCAGCGCCGACAGTGATCCGGAGCTGGAACCGTATATCCGCGCAGGCGCTTCCAGAGTTGCCGCCATCACCGATTATGTGAAGGAAGCCGGATTTTCCGGTTCCGAGGACGCCACCTACTTAATGGCAAAAGTCCAGTCCCACGGCGGAAAAGCCGCCTACATGTGCATCGGATCCACGATTGCCGCTCCGCACCATAATGACCACTTCAACTTTGACGAGGCATCCCTGCTTACGGGACTGCGTCTGTATGTTTCTACTGTGTGGGAGATCCTGCATAAATAAGCTCGGAGCAAATATGTTTCATGAGTGTTTGAAACAGTAAACGTCTCCGACATTTTCTTACAGATACATACAATAAAGCAAAAGAAGCACACAAAAGCGTGCTTCCCATAATTTCTTATCAAATAAAACTTACCCGAAAATTATACGTTAAATCTGAAGAGAACAACGTCTCCGTCCTTCATCACATACTCCTTACCTTCCATGCGGACAAGGCCTTTTTCCTTCGCTCCGTTATAGGAACCACAGTCTAAGAGGTCTTTGTAGTTTACGACCTCAGCTTTGATGAATCCGCGCTCGAAATCGGAGTGGATCTTTCCTGCTGCCTGCGGAGCTTTTGTGCCGACTTTGATAGTCCATGCACGAGTCTCCTTCTCACCTGCTGTCAGGTAGCTGAT
>CAVIYT010000203.1:0-4000 GCA_963646925.1 Paludibacteraceae bacterium | reverse complement strand
TATGGAGTACCAGACGGCAAAGGCGCTGGCAGCAGAAGTGGTGGCGGAAGTGCCTTTTGAACCGGTGGGAGAGGCAGCTTTCCTTCGGGCGAAGGAACTGGTAAAGAGCTGCGAGGCGGTATTATGTCCCTTAAAAGTCTTCGGAACCATGAATAAGCGGAACCAGGAACTTCTCCAGTTTGGAACGGAACTGGGAAAATTACGGCAAATTCATCTTGACAAATCTGATTCCGGTGATATACTGATTTACAAGTGAAAAAAAATAACACGTTGACAGGAAGAGTACGTTCGGAAACTGCTCAGAGAGGGATACATTTGGTGAGAGTTATCCTGCACGGAACGAACCGAAGACCACCCTGGAGTGTCCCTTAATCGGGAACGGTGATTCCGTTATCATCAAATGAAGTGGTATAGAAATTCTATACAAGCAGGGTGGAACCACGGGTAATCTCGTCCCTTGATTATGCGAAACGCATAGTCAAGGGACTTTTTTATTTGCGCGAGTGACGAGCCAAAGTCCATGCTTGCATGAGATTTTAGCGAAGAGCGGTGCCATTACGGTCCGCCTCGCGTGAGATTTTCACTGAGAAAAACGTAACTGCAAGGTCTGCAGTCACACGAAATTTTTCCAAGAGAAAAAGGAGAATGAACATGAAAGTAACATTAAAAGACGGCTCTTTTAAAGAGTACGTACAGCCGATGGCTGTCATCGACATCGCAAAAGACATCAGCGAAGGTCTTGCAAGAATGGCCTGTGTCGCAGAGATCGACGGAGAAGTAAAGGATCTGCGCACGATCGTTGACAAGGACTGCACTTTAAATATTTTTACAGCAAAAGACCCGGAAGGTCTTGCGGCACTCCGCCACACAGCAAGCCATGTTATGGCTCAGGCCATCAAGAGAATCTGGCCGGAGACAAAGCTTGCCATCGGCCCGTCCATCGCTGACGGTTTCTACTACGATATCGACCGCGACGAGCCGGTAACATCCGACGACCTTGCAAAGATTGAGGCTGAGATGAAGAAGATCATCAAAGAAGCTCTTCCGTTAGAGCGCTTCGAGCTTCCGAGAGCAGAGGCGATCGCCCTCATGAAAGAGAAGAACGAGCCGTACAAAGTAGAGCTCATCGAGGATCTTCCGGACGATTCCATCATCAGCTTCTACAAACAGGGTGAGTTCACAGACCTCTGCGCAGGCCCGCATCTCATGAACACAAAGGAAGTCGGCAAAGCATTCAAGCTCATGAACATCGCAGGCGCTTACTGGCGTGGAAGCGAGAAGAACAAGATGCTGACCCGTATCTACGCGACAGCCTTCGCTAAGAAAGAGGACTTAGAGGCTTACGTAACCATGATGGAAGAGGCGAAGAAGCGTGACCACAGAAAGCTCGGCAAAGAGCTCGGTCTCTTCATGATGAGCGATGCAGGCCCAGGTTTCCCGTTCTTCCTTCCGAAGGGAATGATCTTAAAGAACACACTGCTTGACTACTGGCGCGAGATCCACAAGAAAGCAGGTTATGTAGAGATCTCCACACCGATCATCTTAAACAGAAGCCTCTGGGAGACATCCGGTCACTGGGATCACTATAAGAACAACATGTATACAACTGTCATCGACGGCGAAGATTACGCTATCAAACCGATGAACTGCCCGGGCGGCGTTCTTGTTTACGCTTCCGAGCCACGTTCCTACCGTGACCTTCCGCTCCGTATGGGCGAGCTCGGTATCGTTCACCGTCATGAGAAATCCGGTCAGCTTCACGGACTTATGCGTGTACGCTGCTTCACACAGGATGATGCCCACATCTTCATGACTCCGGAGCAGATCCGTGACGAGATCAAGAACGTAGCAGGCCTCATCAACCAGGTATATTCCCTGTTCGGATTCAAATACCATGTAGAGCTCTCCACAAGACCGGAAGACTCCATGGGAAGTGACGAGGACTGGGAGCTTGCAACAAGTTCCTTACAGGGCGCGTTAGACGACCTTGGTCTGGACTATGTGATCAACGAAGGCGACGGCGCGTTCTACGGCCCGAAGATCGACTTCCATCTGGTAGACGCCATCGGCAGAACATGGCAGTGCGGTACGATCCAGCTTGACTTCCAGCTTCCGCAGCGTTTCGAGCTTGAGTACATCGGCGCTGACGGTGAGAAGCATAGACCGATCATGATCCACCGCGTATGCTTCGGTTCCATCGAGCGTTTCATCGGTATCTTAATCGAGCACTTCGCCGGCGCGTTCCCGACATGGCTTGCACCGGTTCAGGTCAAAGTTCTTCCGATCTCCGAGAAGTACGAGGAGTACGCAAAGTCTGTCAAGGAAGCTCTTGACGCGGCAAACATCCGTGCTGATATCGATCTCCGTTCCGAGAAGATCGGCTACAAGATCCGTGAGGCACAGGGTCAGAAGATCCCGTACATGTTAGTTGTCGGCCAGAAAGAGCAGGCAGATGGCACAGTTGCAGTCAGAAGCCGCTTCAAAGGCGACGAGGGCGCTAAGGACCTCAATGCATTTATCGCAGATATCCAGGCTGAGATCGCAAGCCGCATCAACCGCCCGGTTGAGGTTAAAAAGGAAGAGGAGAAATAATTCTCTGACCGCTTAGCCAGGTATCAAATATTTAAAATTTTGCCGGTCTTCGGAAATTTTCCGGGGACCGGCTTTTTTTCGCTTTTTTGTCTGTCCGCTTGAACTTTTTTCCGAATAATGGTATCATATTACGGAATCTAAGGTCAGAGGATGACCGTTGGGAGGTTTATCAATTGGCGAAGAAAAAGAACAAAAAAGTCGTTCGTTATCGCCGGCCCCTGAATATCAATGTTGGCATGATCATTTTTGCCCTCATTTTCTTATATATGGCGTTTTATCTCTATACCTACCTTCGCAGGGACAAGGTGGAGTTTTATGAAGTGGTGGAAGGAAGTATCGTAAACGATACGAGACACACGGGAATCATTTTCCGGACGGAGGAACCGAAGTATACGGACCGCGCCGGAAATATCAACTTCTATTTAAGAGAAGGAAAGAGAGCTGCCGTCGGCACAAGAGTCTACTCCATCGATGAGACGGGAACACTTTCCGCCCTGCTTGCGGAGAAGTCAGACGGATCTGTGGCACTCTCAAAGGAGAATCTCGCTTCCTTAAAAAAGCAGCTCTCCAGCTTCAGCCAGACATTTACAAATGAAGATTTCCGGGAAGTCTACGATACGAAAAACACGCTGGACGCGGAAGTTTTAGAGTATGTGAGCGTCGATACCCTAAAAAATCTGGACAGTGCGATCTCCGAGCTTGGCGGCAACTTCACCCAGGTGCGGGCCGATCAGTCCGGAATCGTGTCCTACTCGGTGGATTCCATGGAAACGCTGACACCGAACCAGGTGACGGCGGACATGTTTGACAAGAGTTCCTATAAAAAATCAGGTGTGCGCTCAGGACAGCTCGTGGAGACCGGGGCACCGGCCTACAAGATCATCACATCCGAGGACTGGTCCATCGTATTCCCATTATCGGAACAGGATCTCGCCACTTATAATGGAAAGACTTCCCTCACCGTAAAATTCAACGGCAGGGATCTTGAGACTTCCGGCGCCTACTCCACGGTAACGGGTGGGGACGGAAAGACTTACGGAAAACTTGATTTTTCTAAATATATGGAGCAGTTTGTTTCTGACCGGTATGTGGATTTTGAGATCGTGACCGATGAGGTCCGGGGCCTTAAGATCCCGAGAAGTTCCGTGACCGATGTGACGTTCTATGTGATCCCGAAGGACTACTATGTGAGCTCCAAGAAGGATTCCTCGGATTCTTCCTCAGTCTCCCAGAGCGGTTTCCGCAAGGAGACTTATACGGACGGAAAGACGGTGGGTGTGATCACTCCGTGCACGATCTACTACGCGGATGATGAGTATTATTACGTGGATGCCGGGGAAAACAGCGAGCTGAAATCCGGTGATTTCCTCACAAAGGACGATTCCGGCGAGCGCTACCAGATCGGTAT
>CAVIYT010000202.1:0-26729 GCA_963646925.1 Paludibacteraceae bacterium | reverse complement strand
CTCTCTTATAATGTTCTCTTGGATTCTTCCCATTCTTTTTTCGGCATATGCATATCAAGTCTGCACCGTTCAATTTGAGCTAAAATTTTACCTGATTCAACTGCATCTTTTATTTCCGCCTCAGATAAACCTTCCAAAAGCCATGTAGTTTCCTTTGCATTTGCAATTTTCTCTATAATTCCCATCTAAATAAACTCCTTCGTTCTTACCCAAGGTATATTTTCACATACAACACGATGCTTTGATTTTAAGCTAAACACAATCATGAATGCCAAAAGAGCTTCCCATCACCAGGAAGCTCTTAATGAAATATCAATTTTATATGATCCAGCATGGTACTTATCCAAGACCCATTTTACCGTACCACTTTCTTATAAATCGCATCTATATCGTATTCCGGTGCAGATTCTTTGGCTGCATCCATGATCTTCTGGATAAGCGCAATATCATCCTCGGCAAGGTCATCTGCGATCTCTTCAGCAGAAAGAGATTTCTGCATTTTTTTACAAATTTGTTTGATCAGTCGTTTCAGCTCGCCTTCTACACGTCCTTCTGCAAGACCTTTCCGTACACCTTCCGCAAGACCTTTCTGTATACCGATATTCTCTAATCTCGTTGCAACATCACACATGCTCACAATCTCCTTTCCTTCGAGCTTTACGATATCAATATATCGATTATCACCCGTTAAGACTGCCATCAACTTCAAAAATTCGTCTACATGTTCAATTTCCATTGGGTCATTTGGAATGTATTCAGGATTTCTCCTCTTTTCCACGAAGAACCGGGCGATAATGCGGAAATCGCTGTGGAACCGATTGAGTTCTTCTTCTGACAACCATGCGATCTCGAATACATTGATTCTATAATCTTCCACATATGGATCAAGCCATTCCGGGATATCCAGCAAAGACTTTATATTTTTAGGCTTGCTCCATCTTGTCTCTGTTCCAAAGTAAAGAACAAGGGTCACTACGGGAACGATCATTTCCTTTTTCTCTAATAACTGAGCCCGGTAAGCACTGCCGTCATATCCAATTACCCGGAACGGCATATGACTTTCCACCTTCGTCTGATTTTCTAATCCATAAAGTGCGATCTGGACATTACCCTGCTTCCAGTATTTAGATACATCGCGTTCCATTTCGTGGATCCTGCCATCTGCTTTATACTGGGAAATTGGCTGAGATACAACTAGATCACGCGGTTGGACCACTTGTTCTCCTTTGCACAACAATCCATTTACAATGTCTGCAAAAACATCATTGTAATCCATAAGAAGCTTTTCAGTAGTATCTTTCTGTCCCATATGTGTTATTCCCCCTAACTACTTCATATGTCTGAGTCATTTGATAGTTTCTGAAATGCTTCACAATACATCATCATGTCGTAAAACTTGCGCTCTCTGTTTTTGCATTCCCTTTATCTTCTGTACAATTTTGATGTCTGCCTTTATGATGTAATCTTAACATAATGTAAAACCTGTGGCAAGCAAGAAAAAAGACGGTAAAACGCACAGATCACGTTTTACCGCCCTTTTTCGTTGCAAGCGCCGCAATGAAAAGCGCAATGGCACCGCTTACGATCTTAACGATAAACGTCGCGGTGGTTCCCTCCGGATACGCGATGGAGATGAAAGCAAAATGGTCGCCGATCATCGCGTTCGCGCAGGTACAGAAAGCCATGGCTAAGACTTTTCCTCTCTCATCCATCAGGGCGATCATGTCATACATCGGAAGGGGATTTGCCAGGCAGGCTAACATTCCGGTGACGGAAGGTCCGTTGACACCCATTAACTTCGCGATCACATTGAGTACGGGGGTCAGGACTTTTGAAAGTACATGTACAAAAGGATAAGCGCCCGCCAGGGTGATTCCGATCATGGCGATGGTTTCAAGCTGCTCTGCCAGGGGATCCATTCCGGGGATCACGGTGATCCCGAGTGTCGCCTCAACGCTCGCGGCCGCGAGAGCCAGAATGATGAACGCCTGTAAGAGATTTCCAAATGCCCGGAAGATGATCAGGGTCTTCTGCGGAAAAAAGATCATTCCTCCCGCAAGGAGAGCCGCCAGCACAAAGGCGGGAGCCGCGTTGACCAGTGTGTAGCGCAGCGTGAGGCCGGAAGCCAGGGCCGCCGCGATCGTGCCGAAGGGGATGGAGATGATCCCAAATACGATTCCCTTGGAGACCGCCGGTGCGTCCTCCGGGCGGCAGAGCGTCAATGCCACCGGGATCGTGAAAACGATGGTAGCTCCGAGAACGGTACTTAAGATAACACCGCCCAGCATGATGACAGAGGGATCATCCGTCATAGACGCGGTCATATAGTAACCGCCCATGTCGAGCCCGAAGCACGATCCTGCAATGATCGCCGGGTCAGCACCGATGACGCTGAATAGCGGCGTTACAAGTCTTAAAAGTAATTTTCCAAGAACCGGGGCACTGCACATGATTCCTGCCATTCCGAGGATCAGGGGACCGACGCTGTTTAATCCCTTTACAAATTCATTTCCGAGACCGAACCGGTTCCGAAAGACTGCCTGGTCCAGGGCGCCTAAGACCATGAAGAACATCATGGTGGTTGAAACGATTTTTTCCATATGTAGTCACCTCAATACATGAAGATCATCCTGATATTTTTTTCGGATGATCGGAACCATTATAATCCAAAATTAGCTGCCTGGCTATGAAAAATTGGAAATAACTGTTCTGTTTTGGGGTAAAAAAGGAGGACAGGAGATAAAACCTGTCCGCCTTTTTGTATAATGGTATGAGAAAAAGATGTAATAGTTAAATTGCCGATGACAGTCAGTGAGGGAAACTGCCATATCCAAGGAGGTAACAGGAGATCCGGCAATTATTCTGCGAAAGAGCTTCCTTTCTCGAAGTAGTTCTTGGTCCACTTTGCGATCTTTTTGCTGAAGCAGAGGAGACCGATGATGTTTAATGTTAATGTCAGGGAGTTACCGAAGTCAGCCCATCCGAGGAGGATATCAACGCCGACCATACCACCGACAAACGCCAGGATAATGAAGCCGATCTGACCGATCCAGCGGCCTGTCTTTCCGAATACGTTCTCACATGTAAGACCGATGAAGGTACAGAAAGCAAGAACTGTGGATCCTGCGAACATCATAAGACCGATAGATGCGATAACCTTACCTGCGCCGCCTAATGCGGAAGTGAATGCTGTGATCGCAAGTGTGGAACCAGACTCACCTGTCTGCCAAACACCTGTGCAGAGGATAACGAGTGCTGTGAATGTACAAACGACGATGGTATCGAAGAATACTTCGAAGATGCCCCACATACCCTGTTTAACCGGGTCTGTCTCAGCAGACTGGGAGTATGCGATGGAGGACTGTCCGTTACCAGCATCAGAAGAGTAAACACCACGTGCACAGCCGTTGCGGATCGCTGCGGAAATTGTTGCGCCTGCGAAGCCGCCGATTGCTGCGGTACCTGTGAAAGCGCCTTTGAAGATGCTTACGAGTGCCGGAACGAGGTTGCCGATATTTAATACTACAACTGCGAGACCAGCAATAATGTAGATTGCTGCCATGAACGGAACGAGACGCTCTGTGATCTGAACGAGTGTCTGAATGCCGCCGAAGATGATCAGGGCAATAATGACACAAACTGCGATAGTAGCAACGATACGCGGGATACCAAGGCTCTCACAAGCCGTGACAACGGAACCTGTATGTACGCCGGCTGCTGTGATCAGACCGTAGATCATGCAGATAGACCATGCGAGACCTAACGGTTTGCTGATCGTACCGAGGTAATAGTTTGCGCCGCCTTTGTAGCCGCCTTCCGGTTTCTTTTCACGAACTGCGATGGAAACGCATGCCTCAGAATACTTTAATGCCATTGCTACGAAACCAACGACCCACATCCAGAAGATAGCGCCAGGACCACCTGCTGCGATTGCGGTTCCGACACCGACGATGTTGCCGGTACCAAGAACGGCTGCCAGGGCTGCGGATACTGCCTGGAAACTTGAGATCGTACCGTGATGTTTACCGGTCTCCTCTTTCATTTCCTCTTTGTTGAACATTCCGCCGACTGTTGATTTTAATACATCCGGGAAATGACGGACCTGTACGAATCCTGTTACGAAGGAAAGGTAAAGACCGCCGCCGACTAAGATGATGAGGATCGGAATACCCCAGATCCATGCGTTATAGGCCAACACTGCATTGTAAATAAACATACACACATCCTCCTTTGTGTTTCCTTATCAGAAAGGAACGGATCTCTTTCGCTGTTCTCCGTCTGCTTTCTGAAGTCTTGTATGGAAAGATTTCTGAAAAAAGATCTTTCGCATCGCTGATGTCTGCATTATAGTCCATAAAGGCAACTTAAGTTCAAGAGGAAATTTTTATAAAATTTTTATAGAATGTAAAGTATACTTCATGTTTTATAAAATTTCTACAAAAAACAGATATTGACAGAAAGAGCGCTTGAGAGAATATACTGTGTGTACAAGATGACGTGCGGGGTAAAAAAGCGCGGCAATAAAATGAGCAAAAACAAAAGAGAGAAATTAAATGCAGGAGGGCATACAATATGAAGAGACCTTTAATTGGTGTTACATGTAACTACGACTACCGGGATACAGTAGGTATCACATCCGGTATGGGAATCGTTGGACAGGACTGGAACTTCGTTGCTGGAGATTACGTATATATCTTGGAAAAAGCCGGTGCGATTCCGGTGCTGATCCCAGTTTATAAGGACTGTGATGAGGAATCCATCAAAGAATTCTTAAATAAGTTGGACGGCGTGATCATCTCCGGCGGACATGATGTAGGACCGGAACAGTACAACACACCTACAAAAGGATACTGCGGAACGATCATCCCGCAGCGTGACAACCACGATATCGCGGTTGCGAAGTATTTCATGCAGGAGATCAAGAAACCGATCCTTGGTATCTGCCGCGGAATCCAGATCATGAACGTAGCTGCAGGCGGAACCCTGTACCAGGATCTCGAGATCGAGGGCAAGTTTGAGCATCACTTCGGAGACAAGTATCCGAGAAACTACCCGTGGCATGACTTAAAGATCGAGAAAGGTTCTATATTAGAAGAGATCTACGGAAAGACTGACATCCGCATTAACTCCTTCCACCATCAGGCAGTGAAGGATCCGGGCAAGGACATCGAGATCATCGCGAAATCCGCGGACGGTGTTCCGGAAGCGATCGTACAGAAGAACCATCCGTTCTCTGTAGCCGTTCAGTGGCATCCGGAGATGATGTATGATTCCGAGGAGCAGTTAAAGCTTCTGAAAGCGTTTGTTGATGCCTGCAGATAGTAAAGGGATTACATCTGACGGGATAAAAGGATAAAGGATCACCATTAAAACGAAGCCCCGCACATCGAAAAAATGTGTGGGGCTTCGTTTTAGTTTCATATCTCATTTTGTTCTTTTATATCGTCTCCGGCTTGTGTCCTTTCTTCCAGGCCGTGATCGAATAGATCCTTAAGACTTCCCCGATCATCTGGCAGGCGAAAGCGTACACCCTCGCGCCGCAGTCTGTGATCGCGCCCATCTGCTCCAACGCCATCTCGTAGCCGCATTTCTTGTAATCTTCCAACAGATATTCCATCTGGAATCCGCGCTTGGAACTCTCCGGATACTTATCAAGAAGGTTTTTTCTGGACTTCGCAGTTCTGTCATAACTCAGATATGTGCCATATACCCGGACGTCATCCTTAAAATAGCGGGCCGCATCCATCAGATAGCAGTTCTCATGGTACAGCATGTACTCGCCTTCCCCGCAGAATGTGATATACCGGTCCACGCACGCACTTCTCAACGGATAATCCGTTCCCGCGTCCGCAATATAGAGGATCTGGCACTTGATGTCACACTGTTCGATCAGAGCCTTATACATCCTCAAAGTCTCCGGGTACTTATCGATCAGGATCAGCGTGCTGCTCGCCGGGAGAAGTCCAAGATGGTTGTACATATAAAAATATCCGTTGATGTTCGCCTCCAGGAACACTTTTCCCTGCATATCATCCTTCATGAGGGATTCTGTCACCCGGTCGTAGCATCTCTGGAAACAGAAGCTGAACTCCGGTCCCATGTCCCGGTAAAGTCCGCGCTTTAAATCCGGGTGGTCGTACATTCCAGTGTAGAGATTTCCCGTCTCGATGATGCCGTCGACGATCTCCGCCTCATACTCCTTCTCGCACTCGCCCTTCGCATGTCCGGCACAGACCAGCTTTCCGGAGATGATATAGCCGTTCTTGATCTCCGCGTCCTCGATATTAAGCGGTTCCCCGCAGTACGGACATGTAAAAAGTGACAGGGCACTCACCGGCACACCCGTCACCCGCCTTTGGGTCGTTCCTTTTCCCCGCAGATTATGGATCTCTTCCCCGATTTCCCGGTAGGAATTCTTTAATTCCTCGATCTCTGAAAAAATTTCTTTCTGTTTCGTCTCCAGAATCATAAGCGCCGCGTCGATAGTACTCGGCTCGATCATCCTGGAATGTCTCGTGAGGATCAGGTACTGCTGGATCTCCTTTAGCTTAAACTGGTGTTTCCGCATCTTTAAGATCAGATTTAAGTCCTCCACCTCGCGCTCGGAGAAATCATACTGGGCGCTCGAATCATTCGGAATCAGCATTCCCATGCTCACATAATAACGGACCGTCGCAACACTGACCCCACACAGTTTCGCCAGCTGTCCAATTTTCATAGGATCACCTCATCATCTGCAAATTTCATCACTTTTCATCTATTATACATAATATTTCCAAAAAAGCGAATGCTTTTTTGTATGAAATCTTTGCATCTTCTTAACACAGTGCCTAATCCGCCGTCTCAATTGCCTCTCTGAGCTCCTCTAAGCAGGAATCATCCCCGAATCCCACCTCAATGATCTTTTCCGCTCCCGCCATGGAGAGAATCTCGGAAGCGCCTTCTATGAGCTCAGGATCCTCACAGAGGTCCGTCTTTGTGATCACGCCGATCACCGGTTTCCCGGAAAACAGGGAGCCCATCCGCGGGGAAAAGACGTTCTGCTCATCGATGGCGGAACACAAAAGCAGGATCACGTCCGCCTCCACCGCGGTCACGATGAGGGCGCTGTAAAACTGTTTCTGCTCCACATATTCCCCCGGTGTGTCAACGATATCATCCCCGATGACCTGGATGGACTGGGTCTTCTTGTAGGAGATCTGCTCCCCGATGAGACGCTGGCTTAATGTCGTCTTTCCGCAGCCGATCTTTCCCACCATCATGATCTTTTTCATATATCTCTCCTCCTATAACACAAGATCCTGATCAAAAAATCAGGATCTCGTAATATCTGTAAGTGTAAAATGAAGGACTTCACCAAGGACCTGCAGCACGTCTTTTAACGCCGCGTCCACAGCCGCCACGTCCCCGCAAACCACCAGGGAACCGGAGAAGCGGTCCACGAACACAATCTCCACTTCCGCTGCCTTTGTCGCCACATCCGCTCCGATGATCGCCGCCTCACTCGGGGTGATCGTTAAGATCCCCAGAGCCCCGCGGGTCTTGCTCACGACGCCCAGCTTCTTGTAGAGGTCCTCATTCGGATTTGCGATGAGGTGTGCCATGGTCACCTGTTTTCCTGGTACAAATTCCTGGATGATCCTCTGTTTGCTCTCAAAAGGATTCTGTTCTGCCATAGTATTCTCTCTTTCTCAGATCTCTTATAAGAGTGCCGCGAAGATCTCCTCCCGCGGACTCGGGATGACAACGCTGCTCAGCGCAAGACCCTTTTCAGTTCCCGCTGCCATACCGCATTTCACCGCCTCCTCGACAGCCGCCACGTCTCCCGTAAGGACAGCGAAGGATTTTCCGCCGATCCCGATTCCGAGGCGCACATCGATCAATGTCACATCAGCCGCCTTCACCGCCGCGTCCGCCGCGTAGACAGCCGCCGTGATGCTGTAAAATTCCATGACGCCCACGGCATTCACGCCTTCCGGTGTCGTGGACAGGTTGATGGCCTGGACCACCTGCGGATGAACGCGGGGAATCACAACGGAGTCCACCATATTGGCTCCGACAACGCGCTCTCCAGCTTCCAGAGAGGCTGCCACAGCTGCCACATCCCCGTAAAACAGGGTCGTATATTTACCCGGACATACCGGTTTTGAAAACAGCAGGGAGGTATCCGCAGCCTTTAAGATCGCATCCGCCGCCTCGATTCCCTTCGCGATGCTGTTGCTTTCCAGAATTCCGATCGCTTCCACTATAGTCACTCTCCTTTACGCTTCGTAGTCCCATTTCTTTCCGGTGCGGATCTCGATATACTGTCCGTCAGGATCGATGAAGATCGTTCCAGGCACGGAAGCGTGAAGCTCCGAGCCGAGGCTCTTTTCCGGGCAGGCAGCGATCCTGTCTCCCGCCTTCACTGTGTCTCCGTCCTTCACTACCGGCACAGACGGCGCTCCGATGCCCTGCCTGAGGCTCAGGCGGACACATCCCGCATCTTCCGGTTTTATACAGAAGAAATCGTCGATCTTTAAGTTCTCGTACACCCCGACGCCGACTCTCGCTGCCACGCGCTCCGTCGGCGCTTTTCTCATCTCACGCTCCGGGAGTGCCGTGTATTCCACGCCTTCCGGTCTCTGGTAGCGGATCCCCGCCTTCGCAAGCTCCTTCTTTAACATGGAGTTCACGGTCCTGGGTTTTAACCCCATCGGACATGCGTAGATCTCGCAGATTCCGCACTCACAGCAGAGGGCCGCGTTTCTCACATCCGGATCATTTAACATCTCCTCCATTGGCATGCCGGAGGTGAGCTTTCTCATGATCTTATTCGGACGGATCGGATGGCCTAAGAGTGCTCTCGGGCACATCTGGGAACAGAAGGAACACTGGATGCAGGCGGATTTCGCCTGGTTGATCATGTGTTTCACCGTCACCTGGTTTCTTCTGGCGATGGCGGAATCTTCCGGGAGAACGATGAGTCCGGACATGGTCTTCGTCACATAAGAGTTCGGGACATCTTCCATGTTGATCATCTTTCCCATCATCGGGCCGCCGTTTACAACAATATATCTGGAGAGCGGTGTGCCGCCCGCAAGCCTGATACACTCGCTCACCGGGGTTCCCACCGGGACCCGTAAGATCGTCGGATGGTTCACCTCTCCTGTCACCGTCAGGAATTTTCTTGTGAACGGTTCTCCCTCAAAGGCATCGCCGATCCCGTAGATCGTCGCCACGTTGCTGACGACACATCCCACGGAGAGCGGGATCGCCGCCGGGGGAACCACGCGTCCTGTGACCTCGTAGACGATGGTCTGCTCATCCCCTGCCGGGAAGAAGCTCTGAAGCTTATGAAGCTTTACGGAGGAGCCAAGCTCCTCGATGGCACGCTCCAAGGAGTCGATCTCCCTGGTGTACGCCGCTTTCAGTGCGATAATAAATTCTTTCGCGCCGGTCTCCTCTAAGATCCGGTCTGCCGTCCGGATCAGCTTTCTGGCGCAGTTTCTCATGAGATACCGGTCGGTCTGGAGGAGCGGCTCGCACTCCGCTCCGTTTACGATGATCGTCTCGACCGGACCGCCGGAGTATTTTGCATGGGTCGGGAAACCCGCTCCGCCGCATCCGACGATACCGGCATCTTTGATGATTTCCGAAAGTCCTGCCATGTTAATTCTTCTCCTTTGAAATCTCCATGGAATCGATAATTCCGACGATGGCGCTGTCGATGGGCGCGTCATCCTCACCGATCGCCCGTCTCGCCGTACTGCCGCTGACAACGAGTACCATCTCGCCGATTCCGGCTCCGACGGAGTCCGCCGCGACGAACGTCGCTCCCTTTCTCGTTGTCGTCGTCTCCTCACGGACGATCATAAGTTTATGTCCGTTTAATTTTTCTTCTTTTTTTGTCGCCCAGACATGACCGACCACCTGACAGATTATCATCGGCTTTTACCTCCCTGTTTCCCACACAAGTTCCATCTTTTCGCGGCTGAAAACATCCTTCGCGGATGGAGTGACGATCACGCCTTTCTTTATGGTAAGCGTTCCGCCTTTCTGTGCGGTCAGTTCTTTTGCGATTGCTTCCGTGATCAGCTTTCCGGTAAATACATTCTCCTCTTTTTCCTTCGGCTGTTCACATGGTTTTATTTCTTTTTCCGGCTTTGCTTCCGGACTCTTTTTCTCTTCCGCGCACGGTCCTACCGGCTTATTTTCCTTTGCCGGAGTCTGTTCCATGCTGCAGCACGGCGTCTGAAGCCGCATTCTCGCTGTCGCGTTCTTCGGCAGCATGCAGGCGTTCGCCTCGTCGTAGTCGATGTGCATCGCCAGTCCCGCTGTGGAGCTGACTCTGCAGATCACGTTCTCAAAGGTCGCCGGGCGCTCACCGCGGATCGTCACCGATACTCTCTGTCCGTCGGAAACGCCTGCCTTGTCGGCATCCTCCGGTGTGAGGTGGATGTGGGCCTGTGCCACGATGGCGCTGCCCTTCGCGTCGTAGACGCCTTCCGGTCCGATGATGTAGACATCTCCGGCTCCTGCCAGGTCGCCTGACATTTTAAGCGGGGCTTTCACGCCAAGTGTTCTGGCATCCGTCGCCGAGAGTTCCACCTGCACATAGGGGCGCTCCGGTCCCAGGACCGCCACATTCTCGATCCGTCCCTTTGGTGTGACAAGAGTCACGCGCTCTTCACTCAAAAACTGTCCAGGCTGAGAGAGCGGGCGTTTTGGCATCAGCTTCTTTCCTTTGCCGAACAGCACTTCCACTGCTTTATCCGTCAGATGCACATGCTTTGCGGATACCTCAACGGGAAATTCCAGGTCCGGCTCCCGTCCCGGCATCCAGTTTCCGAATTCGGACAGTACGCGGAAGATGATCTCCTGAATCTGTTCTCTGTCCACGTTATTCCTCCATCTTGTCGTAATAGCCGGAAAGCAGGCGGCAGAATACGACATAGACTCCGCTGCTCAGCCGGTTTAACGCCTTTATAATTCCAAAATCCTTTTCTTCGTCCTCAAACGCATTTGCCGCCGCAAGCTCCACTTCCCGGATCTCTGCCCGCAAAAGGTTCAGTTCCAGAGCCGTTTTCCCCATTGACGCGTCCGGGATCGGATGATTCATCCCGAATGTCTCCTTCACCTGGTGGGACATCCGATGGATCTCCTTCTCATCCAGGCCGAAGAGATTAAATTCTTTGATTTCCTCTTCCTTTACCTCAGAACCAAGGACTTCCCGCAGCCCGTTTAAGATGTCGGAAAGGTCCTTATAAAGTCCCGCCTCGTTCCGGTACTCCGCCATCAAAAGAAGGACTTTCGCCTGGATCGTGTCCACCTTGCCCCGGAAGGCGATCCGCGGGTGGGTCTTCATCACCAGAAGATTTCCCCGGAGGTGGGTCATATTCTCCGGCTTTTCCCGGTATCCCTCTCCTGTCTTCGCGTCAATGTAGGTATGGTCTCCCTGTTTTTTTACCGGTGTCCTGGTCATAGACTTCTTTTCCTCCGAATCAATGACCATGGACACCCCCTTTTCCCGCAGAAAGTCTTTTGCCATCGGCGTGACAAATGTTCCGGCTTCCACGTGGTATACCCCGTCTTTCGGGGCTTTCCACTTCGCCCGAAGTTCCATTTCTGTCAATACTTTCATGCGCTGTTTCCTTTATGTTTTATTCTGTGATCACGCTCACATGCGGAAGAATGGACTCAACTTCGCCGTGCGGACGCGGGATAACATGTACGGATACGAGATTTCCGACTTTTCCTGCTGCCGCAGCGCCTGCGTCTGTCGCTGCCTTGACAGCCGCTACATCGCCGCGGACCATTACGGTTACGAGTCCGCCGCCGATGTGCTCCTTACCGATCAGGGTTACATCTGCTGCCTTTACCATCGCATCGGCTGCCTCGATGGCGCCGACAAGTCCTTTTGTTTCGATCATTCCAAGTGCCAGTAATGATGCCATGTTCTTTTCCTCCTGCTGCTTTTAAAAGGGAAGCCGCCTCATATACCCGCGGCTGTCCCGCAAATTTTCGTTCTTTTTTCCGTTCTTCATGCAGCGTTGCCGTTCCGTTTCTTCACAGCAATCTGCAAAAATTCTGTTCCGGACCGGCTGCTTTTTATTCACCCAGCTTCGGAAGAATGGACTCAACCTCTGCGTGCGGACGCGGAATTACATGTACGGATACGAGTTCGCCCACACGGCCTGCTGCTGCCGCGCCTGCGTCTGTTGCTGCCTTGACAGCTCCTACATCGCCGCGTACCATAACGGTTACGAGTCCGCCGCCGACATGTACTTTACCGATCAGAGTTACGTTTGCTGCCTTTACCATTGCATCGGCTGCTTCGATGGATCCTACTAAACCTTTTGTCTCTACCATTCCAAGTGCTAATAATGTTGCCATAATCTATTTCCTCCTGTTTTATGTATGATTTCTTAATTATTTACTTTCCAAGTCCCGCTCCGAGGCGTTTCATGATCTCTCTTGTGATGGCCTCGATGTCCTCAGCGGAGAGGTCTGTCTTTGTGCCGCATCCGCAGGACGGCTCATCCTTCGGAACCGGGCTGCCTTTTCTCAGATCTTCCAGTTCGCAGAGACCCCATGCCACGCGGCGGATGTTGATGAGGTTCATCGGTGTGATGTTGTCGGATGTGGCGCTTCCGCCTACAGCTCCGCAGCCAAGTGTCAGTGCCGGCGCAAGTCCTGTGCTGGCTCCGACTCCGCCGAGAGCACCCGGTGTGTTCACAAGAATTCTGGATACCGGTTTTCTCAGAGCGAATTCGCGGACAACATCTTTATTTTTTGTGTGGAGCGTCATCGTGTGTCCTGCGCCCTCATTCTGAAGGATGCGGATACTGAGCTCGCAGGCTGCCTCCCAGCCGTCTACCGTGAAGAACGCGATCACCGGGCAGAGCTTTTCTCTGGAGTACGGGTTCTTCTTGTTGACGTTCATCGAATCCTGCTCGGATACGAGAAGCTTTGTTCCATCCGGAACTGTGATTCCAGCCATCTCAGCGATCTTTAAAGCGGTTCTTCCGACGATCTTCGGGTTCATGGTTCCGTTTGCCCTAAGAAGGAAACCGGAAAGCTTGTCGGACTGTTCTTTTGTTAAGAAGTATCCGCCCTGTTTCTTTAATTCTTCTTTTACCTTGTCGGCGATTCCCATCTCTGTGACGATGGACTGCTCGGACGCGCAGATGGTTCCGTTGTCGAAGGTCTTGGAATCCATGATCCGCTTTACGGCTAACGGGATGTCCGCGCTGCCCTCAATGTAGGACGGGCCGTTTCCAGGACCAACGCCCAGGGCCGGATTTCCTGAGGAATACGCCGCATGGACCATCGCCTCACCGCCTGTGGCGAGAATAATGCTGACATCCGGATGCTTTAAGAGGGCGTCTGTCGCCTGGACCGTTGTGAGGCTCACGCAGTTTACGGTTCCCTCCGGCGCTCCTGCCCGCTCCGCTGCTTCCTTCACGATCTTATAAGTCGCTGTGATGCAGTTTTTTGCTCCCGGATGTGGGCTGATCACGATGGCATTTCCGGCTTTGATGGAAATGATGCTCTTATACATGACGGTGGAAGTCGGGTTTGTGGACGGGATCAGGGCTGCTACAACGCCCATCGGGACGCCGATCTCCGTCACCTTTGTCTCCTCATTCTCACTTAAAACACCGACGGTCTTCATGTTCTTGACGGATTCCCAGGTGATGGCACTGCCAAGCTTGTTCTTTAAGACTTTGTCTTCCCATTTACCAAATCCAGTCTCCTGGACTGCCATCTTCGCTAATTCCTCGGCATGATCCATACATGCGGAAGCGATGGATGCGCAGATAGCGTCGAGTTTTTCCTGCGGAAATGTGCATAGGATCTTTTCCGCCTCTTTTGCTTTTGCAACCAGGTCTCTGACCTCCTGGATCGACTGCAGATCACGATCAATATTCACGATCTGACCACTCCTTTCTGTTTCGTATCTCTATTTAGATCTTTCATTTTTTCAATATACTAACGGATCATCTGCGATCCTGCAGACCGCGTCGGCGAAGGCGTCGCATGCCGCCTGGCAGGATGCCTGGCTTCCCGTTAAGAGCCCGCCCGCGAAGTTTGTCTCCGTCGGCGGTCCATAATATAAGGAAAGTTCCACATCCGCTGCCTTTAACGCCGCATCCAGTCCCACGGAAGCTTCCAGAGGCGGCGCAATCAGATACGCCATCGGTGTTCCCTCGGGGACACCTGCCTGTTTTGAGAGGTACGTTCCCGTTCTGGAAATACAGTGGGCGAAGTAGACCACGGTTCCTTCCTCGTTCGCCTCGTAGAAGTGTGCGTCGTTCTCAATCAAGGAGAATGCCGCCTGGAGTCCGCTTCTCACTTCCTCCGGATCGGGTCCTGAGAGGATCCCGATGAACTCTCCCGCAAGCGCCGTGCTGGCGTTTCCGGAACCCGCGTACATGCTCTTCGCGTAAGCCACATGGACATCGGCTTTCTTTGTCGCCTCATCCACCGCCGTGTAGGACACATCGTCGCAGTCAGTGGTAAAAATTCCAAGACTCTTGTCTCCCGGACGGACATCCAGGTTCTTTAAGAGCATGGGATCAGCGTTCGGGATGATCCGCACTGCCAGGATCTTTGTGTTTAACTGTTTTCCTGCCATAGCGCCTCCTACTTCTTAAGGTCGACACCGCTGGCCTTTTTCTCTAAGATCAGGGCTAAAAGATCAACGATGTAAGCGCCCGCCTCCACGGCCGGAACGCCGTTTTTGTGGATGTTGGAGACGACGGTTCTTCTCGCCTCCGGCATTCCTACTGTCGCCATATAAGAGATGTAGGCGCTCATGCTCTCCGCCGTCGCGAGACCCGGCCGCTCTCCGATGAAGGAGCAGACGATCTTGGCATTTAACAGCTCCGAGATCTGGTCCTGGGCAGCAACTCTTCCGAATTTTACGAAGATCGGCGTTCCCGTGCTGATCCCTTTTTCCTTCAGTCCTTCCATCACGATGGGCAGGATCTTCGGCGCGTTTGCCTCGATGGAGGAGGAGGAAAGTCCGTCGCTCACGATGATCTGGACATCGATATCGTGGGTGCAGTGTCCGGAGATCGCTTTCTTCGTCTCCTCCGAGAAGTCTCTTCCGAGATCCGGTCTCGTGAGGAATACGTTTTTATCCTCACAGAGCGTCTTCACCGGGAAAAGTCCCAGCTCGGAGACTAACTCCTCGCTGACATCCATCATGACCGCGTCCCTCGCCGCCGCGTGGTCCGCGCGGAGCTTCAAGAGTGTCTGTGTCTTTAATCTCGGGCCGCACCGTCCGACTCCGATCCTGGCGGTCGTCTTCGCCATCATCCGCTGTAAATCGTCCGGATCCTGGGGATCATCGATGAGCGGTGCCCGCCAGTCTCTCTCTTTCAATTCGTCCTCTCCGGCTTCACTTTTCGCTGTTCCGTTTTCACATTTCGGAACGCTTCCGGCTGCCGCCTCGAGGATCTCCTGTTCCTGTTTCTTTCTGTTCTCTCTCACGGAAGCTTCCGCCTTCACGTCAGCGACACCGGAGAGCCCCGGAATTTCTCTTACCGGCTTCTCTGCGGACCTTTTTTCTTCTTTCCCAGCTTTAAATCCCGCCAGGATCTCATCCGCGATCCGGTCGATCTCTTCTTTACTCAGCACTCCGATCACCGCCCTTTCTTCATGAAGATCGTCGGATCTCCCGCGTACTTTGTAAGTCTTCCGTTTTCCATGATTCCCATCTTCTCAAGCCAGCGCTCGAAGGCCGGGATCGGATGTTTTCCTAAGATCTCACGGATCGTTCCGATATCATGGTAGGCGTTTGTCTGATAGTTTAACATGATGTCGTCGCTGGTCGGAACGCCGAGGATGTAGTTGACCCCCGCTGCCCCCAGAAGTAAGGACAGGTTCTCGATATCGTTCTGATCCGCCATCATGTGGTTTGTATAGCAGCAGTCACATCCCATGGGGATTCCGGAGAGCTTCGCCATGAAGTGGTCCTCCAGGCCTGCCCGGATGACCTGCTTGGAGTCATACAAGTACTCCGGTCCGATGAAGCCAACAACTGTATTGACCATGAACGGGTGATATCTTCTTGCGAAGGCGTAACATCTCGCCTCCATCGTCACCTGGTCCGCACCCCAGTGGGCGTTCGAGGAAAGCTCACTTCCCTGTCCTGTCTCGAAGTACAGGACGTTCGGGCCTGCGGCTGTTCCCTGGGTCCTCATTAATTCCTGCGCCTCATCCACCGTCTCAGCGGAGAAACCGAAGGCACGGTTTCCTTTCTCGCTTCCCGCGATGGACTGGAAGATCATGTCACAGGGTGCTCCCTGTTTTACCGCCTCGATCTGGGTGGTGATATGTCCCAGCACGCAGATCTGGGTCGGAATATCAAACTGGTGTTTGACCTCGTCAAACCGCTTTAAGACTTCCGCGAGACTCGAGACCGTATCATTTACCGGGTTTAATCCGATGAGGACATCGCCGCATCCGTAGGAAAGTCCCTCAAATAAGGATGCCGTGATTCCTTCCACGTTATCTGTCGTGTGGTTCGGCTGAAGTCTCGTTCCCATGATGTCCCGCTCACCGACGGTGGTGTTGCAGTGGGCCGTCACGCGGATCTTCTGCGCCGCGTAGATCAGGTCCAGGTTCGTCATGAGCTTGCAGACGGAAGCAACCATCTCCGCCGTCAGTCCCCTGGAGATCCTGTGGATCGCCTCGTTGTCCGCCTCATAGGAAAGGAGCCATTCCCTGAGGTCACTGACGGTCCATCCGGCGATCTCGCCGTATATTTTCTTGTTTAACCCGTCGATGTTGATCCTTGTGACCTCGTCCTCCTCGTAGGGTGCTGCTGGGTTCTCGTAGAGTTCCCTAAGCGTCATCCCCGCGAGAACGTCCTTCGCCGCGATCCTCTCGATATCTGACGCGGCAGCCACACCGGCTAAGACATCTCCAGATTTGTGTTCTCCGGCTTTCGCCATCACTTCTTTTACGGAATCAAAGGTAAAGCGTTGTCCGGAAAGTATCGTATGGTATCCCATGTTCTCTTTTCCTCTCCTCCTTTTACCCAAATAGTAATGTCTTTACGACCACCGGGATGACGAGACCGTTCATCACCGGCTTTCCGAAATCCACGAAGTTGTTGTCCTCCACGCGGATCTCGTCGATCACCACAATATTTCTCTCATTTAAAAATCTCTGTCTCAAAAGCTGCCCTAACGCCTTCGCCATGTCCTCCCTGACAACAAAGAGGAACGGCTCCCCGTCCGGGATCGTCGCTTTCATTCCTTCTCCCAGGGCGGCAGCGAATGTCTTTAATTCCACGTAGCCCGGATTTTTCTTTCCGTTCACCGCGAGAACGATCTTCGTACTGTCGCTCTGTTTCAAGAACCAGAGAATCTTCTCTTTCAGTCCTTCGCTCTTTCCCTGCCAACAGGCGTCTTCCTCGGATTCTGAAAGCTTGAGTACCGGAATATTCTTCATGGGGAACAGGCCGTCCGCGTAGGCGATGGTGCTTCCGGAGATCGTCGTCGTGTAGGTTCCCGCTCCGATCACCGTTGCCCGGATCGTCTCCTTCGCGTCGATCACATGGAATTTCGAGAACAGGCGACTCCGCCTGATGGCCTCCGCTAAGAGGATTCCGATATCCCCGTAAGCGAAGACATCCATTCCCGGGTGGTAGATGCATTCCGCCACACCGCCGGAAAAACAGACATAGCGGATCGGGCGCTCCACCGGGATCTCAAAATCGGAGGAACCTGCCGTCTGGACCTTCCTTAGAAGTTCCGTGGGCTCCGCTGTCCCCAGCATTTCTTCCAGGACTTCCGCCATTCCATCGCAGATCTTTGCGAGGACTTCCTCGTCCGCCGGGTCACCTTCGTTGATCGAGAGTCTCAGCGCTTTCGCGATCGCCGCGGCACTCGGGCTCACATAGGTGATCCTTCTGTGTTCATCCACGATCACCTGGCGTCCGCCGATGTCCATGCAGCCTCTCGTTCCGATGACTCCGCCGTCGAAGAGGACCACATTCGTGGTTCCGCCTCCGATATCCAGATTTACGACAACAACGCCGTTGTCCTCCGAATACTTCCAGGCACCGCTTCCCTGTCCCGCGATCACGGATTCCAGATCCGGTCCCGCCGTCGATACGACGAAATCTCCCGCGAACACGCTCAACTCATCGAGGACCATGGACGCGTTCTCTTTTCTCGCGGACTCTCCTGTGATGATCGCCGCACCCGTTTCCACCTGTGACGGGGTCACCCCCGCCGCCTCATACTCTTTTTCCAGGATCTTTTTTAAGGCAGCCCCATCGATCAGAGACCGGTCGAGGAGTGGTGTCCGGTAAACGGGACTCTTATAGATGATTTCTTTTCCTACGATCTCCACGGATGGAACCGAAAAATATCCGGCTGTATTCTCGATGGTCAGGTGGCTGAAGATCACCTGGGATGTGGATGTTCCGATGTCGATTCCAACGCTCAACATTTTCGAATGTTCCAGTATTCTCACCTCCGTTCTCCAAATTTTCCCTAGAAAAGAACAAAAGACCCAGAGCAGAAATAAATTCCTGCTCTGAGCCTTATCGCTGTTACACCGCACCCTGTTGTGCGATGAGATATTCAATTTCTCCTAATATTATATTTCAGATACTGCCGGTTTGTCAATCAGAAAATCGAAGGTCACCGATGTCCCGGAATCTCCGCTCTCCACATACACTTTTCCCTTTAATTTGTCCTTCACAGTCATCTGAACGAGCATCATTCCAAAGTTTCCCGCGTTCCAGATCCCTTCCGCGCCGTTTCCATTGTCCTGGACCGTCACGGAGGCGTATCGCTCCCCGTTCTTTAAGATCACGCGGATCTCCCCGCTCTCCCTTCTTTTAAAGGCGTGCTTGTAGGCGTTTGAGACGAGCTCATTCACAACGAGGGCCACATCCGTCGCCTGATCCTGGGACACGGTGAGATCATCGCCGGAAAGCTTTAACTCGATGGGATATTCCTCCCCGTAGAGGAGCAGGAACTGGTTCTTCATTTTCTCGAGGAACGGCATCAGCGGCGCCGGTCCCTCATCGTTTGCCGTTAAAATCTCGTTGATGGAGGCGATGCTTAAGACTCTCGCGATATTCTCTCGGAATGCCTGCTTTACCTCCTCGCTCTCCGACTTTCTCGCCTGGATGTTCATGATGCTGGCAACAAGCTGGAGATGGTTTTTTACCCGGTGGTGGACTTCCCGTCTCGCGTTCCGCACCGCCGTGCTCTCCGTCTTTGATCCGATGGACCCAAAGGCCACCGGCTGTCTCGCCATCGCCTCGTATTTCTGTTCTTTGCGGATGTCGTTGCTGATATCCTTTTCCCCGATGAGGATCCCAATGATCTTTCCGTCCTCTCCCTGGATCGGAACCGCGTCCTGGCGCACCGTCTTCTCCTCCTGAGTCACCGCTTTGATGTCCCGGACCGGGGCGCGGGTCTCCAGAGCCCGGTACACCGCAGGTTCATCCTCTTTTTCCGCAATGCAGCCCACAACGCTGTTCTGGTAGGCGGATGGCATGTATTTCGGACCTGCCTGGGCAGCGACGAACATAATTCCCGTCTCCTGGTCCACGCAGTCGATAAAAAGATCGGCTCCCGCAAGTTCCGCCATCATCGGCAGCATCTGCTCCGTCTGTTTTAATGTCTCTGTATCTTTTTCAGAAAGCCCGGTGCGTTTTCTGATCTCCTCCACTCTCATCCTACATTTCCTCTTCCATAAGCTTTTTCGCGAACGCTGATACGGTAAGTCCGCTCTTTTCCGCACCTTTTACGAGGTGACGGTAAGCTTCCTGTTCCGTCATCCCGCGTTCTCTCATCAGCCACTTTTTCGCCTGGTTTGCCTCATCCCTCTGGGTCTCCACCCGGATGATCGCCCGGGCCACCGCAACTAACGGCGCCCGTTTTTCCATCGCCGTCTTCTGCATCTTCCGGTAGGCGTCCATCTCGGAAATATTTTTCGATTTTGCCAGAAGTCCTTTCGCCCGCTCGATCACGCGGTTTTCCTCCAGTCTCCGGTTCGCTTCCCCAAGCGCCAGTTTCTGCTTCGCAAGCCGTCTTCCCTGGGCGTAGGCCATCTCGATGGTCGGGCGGAGATTTCTCATCTCGATGGGCTTTACAATATAGCCAGATACTCCGATCCTGCCCGCCTGATCCAGGAAATCCTCGTCCGCGAAGGCGGTGCAGATCACAACGCAGCCCGCGAGGTTCTCGTTGATGATCGTCTCCGCCGCCGTCATCCCGTCGAATACCGGCATCTCAAGATCCAAAAGGACCACATCCGGATTTTTCTTTCTGCAGAGTTCCACCGCGTCAAAGCCGTCTGCGCCTTCCGCCACCACTTCGTAATTTAATTCTTCCAACATCTGTCCGAGATCCATCCGGATGATCGGCTCATCATCCACCACGATCACGGTCTTCTTTTCGGTATTTTGTCTGTCCGTCATTGTTTCTTCCTCAGATTACACAATTGCTTCTCATCCGCCGCAGCCATTTCGTTCTATCCGGCTGCTGACAGCAATTCTTTATTTCTTCTGCCCTGCCGTCTTACCGCTGTTCCCGCAGGTCTGTCACTCTTTCGGGCACTTATCTTTCATAATACAATATTTTGTCAAAAAATGGAACCAGTCAAACGGGATTTTCTTCCGGACCTTCCGATACCTGGTTTTGTCCTTTCATTCTCCACCACCCTGTCATCCACTTTATGTAATCAGAAAAGCCTGCGGTATCCACATCCTTTGCCGCGATAACAGGGATATTTCCGATCTCTTCCCCATTAAACCGGTAACGCAGCGTTCCAAGCTGGTCTCCCGCCTTTACCGGGGCCTTCGCGCTCTCTTCCAGGGTCAGTTCCCGCTCCACGACGGAAAAATCCTCCCCGTGGAGGCCAAGATATGTAAAGGTGTCCCCGTAGGAAAGCTCCACCTCCGGCTCTTTTCCGCCTGTCACTGGAAGTTTCGGGAGTTCCGGCGGTGTCTCGTCCTTATAGAGCCTGCAGTTCCCATATCCATAATTTAAGAGTGTCACCGCGTCCTTGAATCTCGCCTTAAAGTCCGGCGCCGCCATGATCGCGGCGATGAGCTCCACCCCGTCCTTTTTCGCTGTGGCGGAGAGGCAGTATTTCGCGATGCTGGTGGAACCAGTCTTCAACCCCGTCACCTCAAAATTTGTCGCCATCTTTAAGAGCTTATTCGTGTTGGAAAGGCCGAATTCCTTCGTTCCCTGCTTCGTCACATGGGTGACGTTCTCCATCCAGATCGTCGTGTAGTTTTTGATCTGCGGATACTTCGTGATCAGTTCCCTGGACATGAGGGCGATGTCCCGGGCCGTCGTCACATGTTCCGGGGAATCCGTGAGACCGCAGCAGTCGATGAACTTCGTGTGTTCCATCCCCAATCCTTTCGCCCGCTCGTTCATCATCTTCACGAATGTCCCCTCGTCCCCGCCGATAAACTCCGCCATAGCCACCGACGCGTCGTTCCCGGAGGCGATGACGATGCATTTGATCAACGTCTCCACGGTCTGGACCTCGCCCTCTTCTAAAAACACCTGGGATCCGCCCATGGATTTTGCGTGGGCGCTTGTCACCACCTCGTCCGTCAGATGGATCTTTCCAGACTGCAGGGCGTCGAAGATCAGGATCAGCGTCATGATCTTCGTGACACTGGCTGGGTTTCTCGGCTCATCCGCGTTCTTCTCACAGATCACGGTCCCCGTGGACGCCTCCATGAGGACCGCCGATGGAGCCTTGATCTCAGGACCGGTGTATGCCGCCGTCTCAGGCTGTATCTGCCGCATCTCCATGATCTGATCCTTTATGGCTTTTTCCCATGTTTCTTTCCTCAGCATTCCATATCCGTCCACCGGTTCCATCATCATCAGGATCCCGGCTATGATCCCGCAAACGATTCTTTTTCCCGCTCTCATACTTCTGCTCCCGACCTGTCCGCTGTCCCACAAAATTTTTCCGCCCGGGCGTCGTCTCAGCCCCCCTGCGGCACGTTTTTCATGTTCCCAGCCGATTTTTCTCCCTATAAAATATGGTCCGGACATCCTCCTTTATGTCACTGCTTACAAAATGCTTAATTTTTCTATTTCTCATGGCGACAGACATGGTATTGTGTTATGATAGAAGTAATAAATACAGATTTTATCCGCCGTTTTGCCTGACAATGGACGGCGGTTACGAATCAAATTACGAGGTGATACTTTGGAATACAATGATGATTTTGAAAGACGCCGCGCATATATTTCAAGCCGCGAAAAGCTGCGGAAACGGCGGCGGACCGTTCAGATTACGATATTATTGATCGTTCTCGGAGTTCTTCTCCTGGGAATCGTTGGACTGCTTCTCTTTAAAAAGGGCGGAAGTTTATCTACACTGTTAAAGAACAACACTTCCGGATCTTCGGCAGAATCAGATCCGTCCGACAGTAAAAAACCGAATATTTCTCTTACGGAGAGCGGGTCCGACGACAGCTCTTCCGAAGCACCGGAATCCACCGCACCGGCAGCCGCCTACAATACCAGCGATGCCGCCCTGGATGAGATCTTAAACAGCGCCCACGCGAAGTTTGTGACCTACGACTACGACGCTGCCATCGAGATCTTAAACTCGAAACCGGAATACGCCGAAAATTCCGATGTGAAGGAACTGCTCGCGTCCTGTGAGGAGACGAAAGCCACCCTCGTCCGGGCGGATGTGACGAAGATCACCCATGTCTTCTTCCATTCCCTCATTATGGACAATTCCAAGGCCTTTGATGGGGACTCGGATTCCAAGGGCTACAATCAGGTGATGACCACAAAGAGCGAGTTTTTAAAGATCCTGGACTCCATGTACGAGAAAGGATATGTACTCGTGAAGCTTCACGATATCGCCCACGAGGAGACGGATGAAAACGGAAACGCGAAGATGGTTCCTGGAACGATCCTGCTGCCGCCGGGAAAGATCCCATTTGTTATGTCCCAGGACGATCTCTGCTACTACGAATACATGGACGGCGACGGTTTCGCAAGCCGGATGATCGTAGGTGAGGATGGAAAACCCACCTGTGAGATGGTGATGGATGACGGTTCTGTGTCGGTGGGATCTTACGATCTCGTCCCGCTCCTTGAAGATTTTATCACGGAACATCCGGACTTTTCCTACCGCGGTGCCCGGGCTGTCCTGGCGTTTACCGGATATCAGGGCGTTTTAGGCTACCGGACAGATCCGTCCTATGAGAGTTCCAATCCGAACTATGAGGCGGATAAAGAGACGGTCCGCCAGGTGGCTCAGTGTCTCAGGGATAACGGCTGGGAGCTCGCCTCCCACAGCTGGGGACATATCAACTTCGGGGAGCGTTCCTTTTAGGATATAAAGACGGATTCCGATAAATGGACATCCCGGGTTGAATCCCTGATTGGAAAGACGGATATCCTGCTCTACCCATTCGGATCCGATGTGGGGGACTGGCATCCGTATACGTCGGAGAATCCGAAATATGAGTATCTTCACCAGCTGGGATTCCGTTACTTCTGCAACGTGGATTCCAACCAGTACTGGGTACAGTTCGGAAACGATTATGTGCGCCAGGGCCGGCGAAACCTTGACGGCTACCGCATGTACTACGACCTGCCGGAGACGAATCCGATGTGACCCAGGTCTTCGACCGCGAGCGGCCGGTTCCGGTGGCACCGATGAGCTGATTCAAATTATCGCCGTAACCAACTAAATAATTTTCCAGATAAAACAAAACGGACTTTTCAAATCATTCCTGTAATGATTTGTCGAAGTCCGTTTTTTATCCTATAAATCTGCTGTCAGAAGCTTCTTCCGGGCAAAGAACCCGCAAAACCTGCCGACGGCAGCTCTTTTCGAATGTATGGCATAAAAATACGCTGGACAGATCTCTCCATCCAACGTATCCTTTCAGCTGCGTTCGCAGCCAATATTTCCTTAGAACTGCACGATCTCCTTGATCTCCTGCGCCGGTTCCACGCTCTCGGCGTAGAGCACCGGGCCAACGCCGTCGTAGTCCTGCCAGAACTCGTAAGCGATCTTCGCGCGAACCTTGACCCACTGCTTTGTCTCAAGGTTTCTCGCCTCACGGGCTTTGCAGATAAAGCCTAAGAATGTCATATCTGCCTCGCAGCATGTCATAGCCATACGACCCGGGACGAAGTAGTTTTTCGGGAATTCCGGGGATTTTAATACCATGCCGGTGAACTCCACAACTTTTCCCTCATAGCGGTCCTGCTTATCCATCGCGTCGATGTACCAGATACCGAAATCTTCCGGGGCGATCTTGATCACATCGGCCTTCATATCGTACGGAAGATCCTCTTCCAGAACTTCCTGCTCGATCTCGCCTTCCGCATCCTCGAAGATCAGCTCTGCCTGCGGATTCAATGCCTTTAATCCGCGGCGGTAGCGGGTGATATTCTCGTCGCTGACTTCATCGCAGCGGTTCATGATCACAAGCTCGGAACGTCTTACAAGAAGCGCTAAGAGCGGCTTCATGTTGCTTAAATATAACTCAAAGGTAGAGCCGTCGATGATGGTGATCTGCTGGAACAGTTCCCATGTATCCGGAAGCTGCAGCTGATCCTGCGGCCACATTCCGTTCCACTCGATGAGCACGCGGGTCGGGTCATATAATGCCTCGATCCGTCCGTAGAAATCCTCGTCCATTTCGGATACGTCTTCCACGGTAACGATCTTTGTATTTGTTTTCTTTAAGATTTCCTTATCGTACTCCGTATCGCCTTCCTCGCAGAGGATCAGAACGGTGGTACCATCGGCCTGGAAATAATCCTGCTGTAAGGTATTTGTGATGAACTGGGTCTTTCCTGCTTCCAGGAAGCCGTTGATGACAAATACCGGCATCTTTTCCTGCTGTTTCAATGTCTTAATCTCCTAATGATATAAATGGGTAACTGTTCAGTACCTTCACAGCTACATGCAAAAATCCATTCCAAATCGGCTACGCCGATGGGATTTTTGCTTTCCAGCCTAAGTTTTCTTACGGTCAGCGCAGCAAGTGCGAGACCTACTGAACAGTTACATAAATGGTTTCTGTCCACGTCTTGCGCAGACAGGAACTATTGGGTTGTCATTCATCAAAATAGTAAATGCCGTTGGACAGGTCTTCTATATGAAGCAGCCGTCCTGAGCGGAACGCGCGTTTTATGCCTCGAAAGCTTTCTTTAACTCGTCTTCCTTTAAGTTGGAACCGATCACGCACACCTTACCTGTGTAGATCGGAGCGCCTGTGCGGACTTCTGTCTCTTCCGGAACGAGATCAAAGTAGTACCATGTTCCGTCTGCGTCCGGCAGCATTCCCTTTGCGCGGAGAACCTGACCGTATTTCTCGGAGTGAGCGAGCTCCTGTAACAGGGACTCAAGTTTCTCCTTTGTGATGGTGCGGTTTGTCTCAAGACCCCAGCTTGTGAATACCTCGTCGGCGTCATGATCATGGTGGTGATGATGGTGACCGCAGCAGCACTCGCCGTCATGGTGATGGTGATGCTCGTGCTCATCCTCGTCATCATCATCGTCGTGGTGATGATGGTGATGGCCGCATCCGCACTCTTCGTCATCATCATGGTGATGGTGGTGCTCATGCTCGTCTTCGTCGTCATCATCGTCTTCGTCGTGGTGATGATGGTGATGGCCGCACTCGCACTCCTCATCGTCGTCATGGTGATGGTGGTGCTCATGCTCGTCCTCGTCGTCATCATCGTCGTGGTCGTGGTGATGATGGTGACCGCAACAGCACTCCTCGTCGTCATCGTCATGATGATGGTGATGGCCCTCTTTTACTTCCTCGAGAAGCTTCTCAGCCATATCATCCGTCGGTTTCTCGATGATTTCAAGAAGCTGCTCGCCTGTGAGCTTGTCGATCGGGGTTGTAACGATAGCTGCCTTCGGGTTCTTCTCGCGGATCATCTCTACGCACTGGGCGACCTTGTCTGCGTCAGCGACATCGGTACGGCTTAATACGATGGTGCCTGCGCTCTCGATCTGGTTGTTGAAGAACTCACCGAAGTTCTTCATGTACATCTTGCACTTCTGAGCGTCAACGACTGTCACGGAACCGTTTAATACAACGTCGATCTCGCCTGCAACGTCGCAGACTGCCTTCATAACATCGGAAAGCTTGCCGACACCTGACGGCTCGATGATGACACGGTCCGGCTCATACTTTGTAAGGACTTCATTTAAGGAACGTCCGAAATCACCGACTAAGGAACAGCAGATGCATCCGGAGTTCATCTCACGGATCTCGATGCCGGAATCCTTTAAGAATCCGCCGTCGATACCGATCTCACCAAATTCATTCTCGATCAGGACTACTTTCTCGCCCGCAATTGCTTCTTTCAGAAGCTTCTTTATAAATGTTGTTTTTCCGGCTCCGAGGAAACCGGAGATAATATCAATTTTTGTCATAATGACACCTCTTTCTTGCCATTCGCGCGGCATTTCTGTACGCCGGTCCATCTCCAACAGCTTTCTTTTCGCCGGATGAACCCACTGCCGCACTTTCATTTTCGTTACCAATTACTAACTTTAACACATTTTCCAACAAAGTCAAGTACTGCCGCTTCCGGCGGATATCCGGAAAGCGGCAGAAATACGAGAATTTTTCTCATGTAATATCGTTTTTCTCTCTCAGTCTGCGAAATCAGCCGCACCAGGGCACATGCTCCCTGGAATCTTGCCGATCATTTTACCTCGACTGCTTCACAAAC
>CAVIYT010000201.1:0-30644 GCA_963646925.1 Paludibacteraceae bacterium | reverse complement strand
CAACGAAGACAAACCATATAGGATGAAGTAAAAAATAACTATACTATAAAACGTAGAAAATTATTATAGGACTTAAAAAGATATAATTTGAATAGCTGCGCACCGTATTTTCGTTGCTTTAATGATGAGAATACGGTGCGTATTTTTCTTAAAAAACAAAAAAGTCTCAGCAAAATTAAAAGCAGCCGTCAGACAAAATCATTGCCTGACAGCTGCTGTGAAATTTAAGGTTACATCTGCTCCGTCACGCGCAGATACAGTCCAAGCTCCATTTCTAACGCCTCAAGAATTCCGCGTTCATCCACCTGGAAATGGCAGTTGTGGTGCGGGGAAGAAGTGATGGGGCGTTCCGGATCAGACATTCCAATCTGGAAGTAGGCGCCTGGTTTTTCAAGGAGATAGTAGGCGAAGTCCTCGCCGCCCAGGGCGTCCGGACGCTCGTAGACCGTGTATCCCAGGTTTCTTGTGACACCGCGGACCTTCTCAATTTCCTCCGGCACGTTGATGGCTGCCGGATAGCCGAGAGTTGTCGTTACCTCGCAGGTGAGTCCGAAGCCGGAGCAGATCCCCTCGCTGATGGAGCGGATAGAATCGAAGACTTTGCCGATCATCTCATTATTTAAAGTGCGGACATTTCCGCCGAGTGTTACGGTATCGGTAATGATATTCGGATACTGGCCGCCGTTGATGTAGGAGACGGTAAATACGCCGCCCTCCAGCGGATTCTTCTTCTCCGCCAGGATCTGATTCAGCGCGGAGCCGACCATGCAGGCCACTGGAACCGGGTTTAAGGCATTCTGCGGATAGCCGCCATGACCGCCTTTTCCGATGATCTTCACCTCATAAACACCGATGGCCGCGGAATATGCCCGCGGGGTCACGGCGATGGTGCCGATCGGAAACGCGGAAGCACAGTGGAATCCGTAGACAAGATCCACGTCATTCATGACACCTTCCTCGCAGAGCGCCTTAGCGCCGCCTGGGAGCTTTTCCTCGGCTGCCTGGAAGATCAGCTTCACGGTTCCATGGACAAACTCCGGATGAGCTGTGAGAATCTTTGCGAAGGTCAAAAGGACCGCGGTGTGGATATCATGTCCGCAGGCATGCATAACGCCGGGAACTTCAGACTTAAACGGAAGATCATTGTCTTCCTCCACCGGGAGCGCGTCGATGTCCGCGCGGAACGCGATGCATGGACCAGGTTTTTCGCCTTTGATGATGGCAACGGTGCTGGTTCCGGAGATTCCTTCCATCAGCGGGAGTCCCAGGGCATCCAGGGTATTGCGGATGTAGTCGGCAGTGTTTGTCTCCCGGAAGGAGAGCTCCGGGTGACGGTGCAGGTACCGACGGGTTTCGATCAGCTCTTTTTCATATGGACTCGTGATGGACTTGACGAATTCTTTCATGTAGGACCTCCATATTTTGCGTGTTTATATAATAGAGAATTGGTTTGTTCTAATTATTGGTCTGAGGATGAATCAAATGCTACTTCCGCGATCACGACTTCATTATTAGTCCCGACTCGCATAGCCGGTCCCCAGACACCGGCGCCGGATGTGACGACGGATGTCATGTTTCCCTTTTTTAAGACACCGCAGGCGTTTTCCCAGAGAAAATGGATCACGATATTTGCCGGGAACATCTGACCGTCGTGGGTATGGCCCGAGAGATCCAGATCCACACCGGCATCCGCCGCCTCCGACAATTCCCTGGGTTGATGGTCCATGACGATGATGGGAAGCGAGGAACCGAGAGGTTCCGTGATCTCAGCGAAAGTTTTCCGCGGAAACTGCTCTTTTTTCGCCATATCCTCGTCCCTGCGCCCGATGAGGTAGAACGCGTCATCGATGCAGACAGTCTCGTCCTCCAGCATCGTGATACCGGCGCGGTTCAAAAATTCAGAAAAACGATCATCCCGGACGATCTTTTCCTTCTGCGGAAATGTGAATCCCGCAAGGATCTTCTCGTTTACGTCGTGGTTGCCCCAGCAGGCGTATGTGCCGTACCGGCTCCGGATTCCAGAGAGAATATCTGCCACCTCATCCGGGTCTTTGATCGCGTCAAAATCATTGTCAAAGAGATCTCCGGCGATGCAGACGAGATCGACATCTTGGGAATTGATGGTGTCCACGATCTTTCTCACATGGGACTTCGTGGAGTTGTATCCGAGGTGAAGATCTGCGATCAGGGCAATCTTAAGTCCCGGAAGGGAAGAACTCTTTTCGATGACGACCGGATCATGGCGCACATAGACCCGTCTTGCGTGCAGGACACCGTAAATGCTGACTGACAGGATCAGGACGATGGCAAAGCCGCCGAAGATCACGAGATTTTTTGGCATGGTGTGCAGCATGGCCGGGTACCGGTATTTCATAAAGAAAGAATGGCCGGTGACGCGGCGGATCAGGTCGAATGTGAGGATAAAGAGCAGGATGTATTCCAGAGTGCCGAGCCAGTAATTGCTGATCACGCGGAGAAAATGGTGAAAAGGTTCCTTTGTGATCAGAAATCCGGTCAGCGGGCTGACTGCGAAAAACAGGTAGAGCACCGTGACAGGGACCCTGAAAAAAGGTGAGTGAAGCGCCGGGGAGCAGGAATCCGCCCAGGCGTAGAGCCATAAAAGAATGTATGCCTGAAATAACAGGTAGATCGGAGATAAAAATACAGCTAACATGATATACTCCTGATGTTTCGTGGACAGGAATGGTGTATAATGATTCCTGTACCGATGGTTTATGGTGTAAGTATAGCTAACACTTTAACAATTTGCAATGGGAAAGAAGAAAAGAGGATATTATGATCGATCTGACAGGAATGATCTCCATTCCATATTTAAAGAAGACAACATTTACAGGAAGTGAAAAGGGAACGAATTTCATGATCCGGAAGATCAGCGGGGAGGAAGGCGAGCCGGATAAGATCCAGGCGATCACCTGGCCGGGGCCGTTTATCTTTTCTGTGACGAAAGATGAGAAAAAGACGTACCAGGAATTTGAGTTCAGCGAGGACGGGATCAAGGCGGCGGTGGCTTGGCTGAATGAGGTGACGCACAGCGAGTGCCGGTCCTGACGCGGCACTCGCCGATACATTTTACATTGACGGTGTTCTCGCCGCAAGATCCAGCGTCACATCCGTAAATTTCTGTTTTAAGAGGGCGCAGATCTCCTTCCGCTGTTCCATAAGCTTCGGGATCATGTCCTCAGTGAGCTGGAGCTTTGCGCACCACGGCGCATCGGCTTTCCCGATGGCAGCAGGATTCGGGTACACGCGGACGCGGAAGTCGCGGAATCCGAGGTCAGTGAGCGCTTTCTCTGCCCACTCCACATCCTTTAATACAGAAACTTCGATGGAGATTCCCGCCGGAACTCTTGTCGCAAGACAGGCGTAGGCCGGCTTGTTCCATGTAAATAATCCGGCATTTCGGGAGTATTCCCGGAGTGCCGTTTTTGTTACTCCGGAAAGGCGCAGTGGGGACAGCACCTTCATTTCCTTTAGGGCGCGCATACCCGGACGGTCACCGGCGTCATCGGAGGCGTTCGTTCCGTCCATGATCTCGGTAAATCCGTCTTCCTTCGCGGCCTTTAAGATTCCGCCGAAGACCTGGTTCTTGCAGTAATAGCAGCGGTCTTTCGGGTTGCTCTTTACGACCGCGTCTGTCAGGACATCAAAGGGCAGGACCGTCATGTCCGCATGCAGGGACTCCGCGAGAAGCTTCGCGTCATCCAGTTCAAACTGCGGCTGGAACGGCGTGGAGACATAGTAGGCATGTACATTTGCTCCGCATGCCTTTGCGGCATAGAGCAGATAAGAAGAATCCGTGCCGCCGGAAAATGCCAGGGCGATGGTGGAATGCTCCGCAAAGAATTTCTGGAGTTTTTCCGGGACGCAGTCTATTGAAAAGTTGATCGTGTTGTTCATAGATGTATGTTCCATCCTTTCGTAATGAAAATGTCAGTTGCTTTGTGTGATCGACAACATCTCCATAGTAAACCGGTAGGTTTAATCTATTTATTATAATTCGCAGGGCCATAGAAGTCAATCTTTATAAATTTTCAGTATTTTCATTTTAGAATGTTTGTTATATCATAGACTCACGAACCCCGCGCTGACGCGCGCTATTGCCTGCCGACGCAGGTGGTTCGCTCGTTAATGAATAAAGTTATGAGGAGGATGCAAGTTATGGAAGACAGAGAACTGATCACAAAGACATCCGCATATATAGACGGCCACAGGGACGAGATGCTGGCGCTCTGGGAGAAGATCGTCTCCATCGAGAGCGGAACTGCAGATAAAGAGGGTGTTGACCGGGTAAATGAGGTCTTAAAGGCCGAGCTGGAAAGCGCCGGTGTGGAGACAGCCGTGATCCCGATGGAACGGTTTGGAAACCTTCTGACGGGCGTTTTTAATAAAGAGGCAGCAGGACAGCCCATCGTCCTGATCGGACACATGGACACGGTATTCGCGAAAGGCACCCTGGCAAAAAATCCGTTCCGCATCGATGAGAACGGCCATGCCCACGGACCGGGAGTTCTGGACATGAAGGCAGGTCTGGTGATCGCGGTCTTTGTCTTAAAAGCGCTCCATGAATATGGATACGACAAGCGTCCGATCCGGATTGTCTTTGCCGGGGATGAGGAAAACGGACACCGCCAGACGAACACCGAGGACGAGATCCGGAAACTCTGCGCGGGATGCGCGGCGGCATTTAACTTCGAGACGGGATTTATCGATGACGGGCTCGTTGTCGGAAGAAAAGGTTCCTGCCGGGTGACACTTACGGTTCACGGCGTGGCGGCCCATGCGGGAAATGATCCGCAGCGCGGAAGAAACGCGATTTTAGAGATGGCTCACAAGATCATCGAGATTCAGAAGCTTCACGACTTTGAGCATGGACTTTTCGTCAATGTGGGCGTGATCCAGGGCGGAACCGTCGCCAACGCGGTGGCGGCGTCCTGCGAGGTCGGAATCGATATCCGTTACGACAGTTTTGAGCGCCTTGAGGAGACACTTCAGGCGATCAAAAAGATCGCGGAGACGAGAACTGTCCCGGACACAACGGCGGACATGACCTGGACAAAACCGAGCACGGTAATGCCGGTATCGGAGGAAAATTTGAAGCTCTTCGAACACGTTCAGAAGGCGGCCGACATGATCGGTTACGGAAAGCTGCAGACAAAGAAAGTCGGCGGATGGTCCGATTCCTGCCTGGCTGCGGCGGAAGGTGTCCAGGTGGTATGCGCCATGGGCGTCAAGGGCGCGAATAATCATTCTATGGAGGAGTATGCGGTGGCTGAGACCCTGTTTTCCAGAGCGAAACTGGCGTTGGCTTCCATCATTACGCTTTAGGGGATATGAGAGAGACAAGAAAAAAATATGACATGCTGACGGACAATCCGGGAAAGGCCCTGCTTTTCTTCGTTCTTCCGATGATCTTCGGAAACCTGTTTCAGCAGTTTTACAACATCACCGATTCGGTGGTTGTAGGAAAATTCGTCGGGGAACAGGCACTGGCGGCTGTGGGCGCGTCCTACGCGATCACGAACGTCTTTATCGCCATCGCCATCGGAGGCGGAATCGGAAGTTCCGTGGTGATCTCCCAGTTTCTGGGGGCGGAAAAGCTCGCGAAGATGAAGACTGCGGTCTACACGACGATGTTCAACTTCCTTGGGATCGCGGCGTTTCTGGCGGCTGTGGGAATTCTGTTCAACAATCAGATCCTGAGTCTCGTCAACGTGCCGGAGGACATCTTTTCCGATGCGGCGCTGTATCTGGCGATCTACTTTATCGGACTGCCGTTTCTGTTTATGTATAATGTCCAGGCATCGATCTTCAACGCGCTGGGAGATTCGAAGAAACCGCTGTATCTTCTGATTTTCTCTTCACTGTTAAATATCGCGCTGGACATGATCCTGGTGATTGTTTTCAGGCAGGGCGTCCGGGGCGTTGCGCTGGCGACACTGATCGCCCAGGGAATCTCGGCGGTGATCTCGTTCCTGTTTTTAATGCGGAAGTTAAAGGGGTATCATGCCGAGGAGCCGGTGCGGCTTTACAGCGGCGAGATGGCAATCTCCATGGTGAAGATCGCGGTTCCATCCACGCTACAGCAGTCCATCGTCCATGTGGGGATCCTGCTGGTGCAGGCGGTGATCAACAGCTTCGGTTCCACGGCGCTTGCGGGATATTCCGCGGGCATGCGGATCGAGTCTTTGAGCATTGTGCCGATGTTAGCCATGGGAAACGCCATGTCCACCTTTACGGCCCAGAATATGGGTGCTGGAAAGATCGACCGGGTGAAGGAAGGATACCGGATGTGTTATGTGATCGTCCTGACGGCGGGGGCGGTGCTCTGCGTGATGTACCAGATGGCAGGCGGCGCGTTTGTGTCCCTGTTCCTTGACAGCGGCAGCAGCGAGGCGTATTCGGTGGGACTCAGCTATGTGAAGTTCTTATCGTTCTTCTACTCGTTTATCGGGCTCAAGGCGTCCACGGACGGCCTGCTCCGCGGTGCCGGGGATGTGACGGCGTTCACGGTGGCAAACCTTGTAAACCTGACGATCCGCGTCAGCGTGACGAACCTGTTCGCGCCGGTCTACGGAATCCAGGTGGCGTGGATGGCGGTTCCGCTTGGATGGGCAGCGAACTATGTGATCTCCTTTGGGTGGTATCTGACGGGGAAGTGGAAGAATACCAGGGTGATAAAGAAGTAGAATTGTTACAGTACATGGGCTGGCAGTTTTGAACGGAAAATGCCATGTGGTACATGGGTGTCGGCAATTTTTATGGAATATGAAAAAATGTTTCCGGCGGGACAGATTTGATGTAAAATGGAAACAGATTTGTACTGCAGGTCAGAAAACTGTGTATACAATATAAACTGCGATAAATTACAGAGGAAAGGACAAAAATCATGGAACAGAAAATACATGCTTACTTAAAAGAACATGAGACAGAGATCTTCGAGGACTTAAAATCTCTGGTCCTGACGGAAGCCAGCACTTCAGATATCGAGGCACTGGCAAAGGTGCGCGAAAAGCTGGTCATGCTGATCAAAGAGCGCACGGGAGAGGACTGCTTCGTCTATGAGGCGGAAAACGGACACTGCCCGGTGCGGTTCCAGTATGGAAAAGGCGCGGAAAAAGTCCTGTTTATCGGTCACTATGACACGGTGCACCTGATCGGTGCGCTGAAATACTATGCGGAAGGAAATGAGCTCCATGGACCGGGCGTTTACGACATGAAGGGCGGACTGATCTCCGCGATCTGGACGGTAAAGGCATATAAGGACCTTGGGATCGATCCGGGAAAGAGACTGGAATTCATCTTCAACGGTGACGAGGAGACCGGCAGCTCCGAGTCTTCAGAGATCATCTGTGAGCTCGCTAAGGACGCGAAGGCGGCTCTGGTGTGCGAGCCGTGTACGGCAAACGGAGATTTAAAGACTGGAAGAAAAGGTCTTGTCCGCTTTACCGTAAAGATCCACGGAAAGGCATCCCATGCGGGGAATGCCCATAAAGAGGGAATCAACGCTATCGAGGAGCTGGCCCATGAGATCCTTGCGATCCAGAAACTGACAAACTACGAGGTTGGAACCACCGTCAACGTTGGCGTTTGCAGCGGCGGTACAAAGCCGAATGTTGTTCCAGCGGAAGCGGAGATCGAGATCGACTGCCGCGTAAAGACAGCCGCTGAGGGCGACCGTCTCAGAAAGGCGATCAATGAGATCAAGACAACAGTTCCGGGAACCACGAGAGAAGTCATCGAGCGCGACAGCAAGATGCCGATGGAGGAGACTGAGGCAAATATGGCGCTCTTTGAGAAGGCAAAGATCTGCGGTGAGAAGGTCGGACTCAAGTTCTCCCACCAGTTTGTGGGCGGCGGAAGTGACGGAAACGAGGTATCCGCGCTTGGAATCCCGACACTTGACGGTCTGGGCGCAGCCGGTGACGGAGCGCACTCTGCGAACGAGTATATTTTGATTGACCAGTATATTCCGAGGATCGCGATGTTAGCTTCGTTTGTGCTGACGATTTAGGAGATATAAATACATAAGATGTAAGTATAGAGCGTATTGCCTTAAAAGGGTGGTACGCTCTATTTGATTGTCCGCGTCATAGCGGAGAACGGCATTTGCCCTTTATAAGCGCTTAGAAGGAAAAGTGTATAGAAGAGAATTAAAGAATAGAAGTATGCAGAAAAAGAGAAGACAAAAAATGCGCACCACACGGCAGAAAACTGTAGAGTGGTACGCATTAAGATTATTCTTTAGTTTTTAATCGGAAACGTGATCTGCGCCTTAAACAGGTCGCCGTCGATGATCAGCTCGAATTTTCCGCCTTGAAGCGTTGTCAGGTCCTTCGCGATGGAAAGTCCAAGTCCGCTTCCCTCGGTGGTTCGGGAGACATCGCCGCGGACGAATCGCTCGGTGAGCTCATCCGGGCTGATATTTAACGGGTTCGCGGACACATTCTTGATGGTGAACACAACGTCAGCGCCGTGGTCCTCGATCGTAACGTAGACGCGGGTTCCTTCTAATGCGTACTTGAAGGCGTTGTTGTAGAGGTTTTCAAGAACACGCCATAACCGCCGTCCGTCCGCCTCGATCATGATGACCTCGTTCGGAAGTGTGTTGACGATCTCTAAGTGGCGGATCGCGTATTTCTCCTCAAACTCTCCGGTGGTTTGCTGGACGAGTTCCACAAAGTCGATATTCGTGATCTCCAGCTTGATATTTCCGGAGCTTGCCCGGGAAGCTTCCACAAGGTCCTCGGTCAGCGTCTTTAACCGCTGGGATTTCTGGTCCAGAACTTCCAGATATTTCTGAACCGTCGGATCCTCGATATGCTGGCGCTTGATCAGGTCCACATAGTTGATGATGGAAGTTAACGGCGTCTTGATATCGTGGGACACGTTTGTGATTAGGTCTGCTTTCAGGCGTTCGCTCTTTACCTGTTCGGCGAGAGCCGTCTCGAGGCCGTCACTGATGCGGTTCAGTCCCTCGGCGAGTTCCGCCTCCAGGCTTGAGAAATCATTCACATCCACCTTGTAGCTCGTCTCTCCGGAGGCGAGTTTTTCGATTGCGGCATGGATCTTGTCGGTCTGGTCCGCGTTCCGGTAGATAAAGTAGAACACCAGAAGGTTTCCGGCGATCCAGGCGATCATCACGAAGATGAACGGCATGAACTGGAACACAGAGTTTTCATGATGGAAGATCATGAATGCGCCCACCGTGATCATGAACACGTTGTATGCAAGATACAGAACGAAGCCGATGGTGATCCGGTATCGGAATGTGCTCTCGGAAAGCGTCTCGGTCAGGTCATGGAAGAAACTGTTTTTCCAGAGTGTTTCCGCCTTATATCTGCGGAGCAGGCTGAAGAACGTCAGAATGCCGCAGAAATACAGGTAGCCGAAAGCCACTAAAAGGTTCGCGCGGTCCCAGTAATCCGAGGTCACCACCAGGTGCAGGAGCTTTGAGGTGATCGGCGTCATGATGTGGATGCACAGGTAGGACACGAATGCCATTAAAAGGACCATGAAATCCGTCTTCGTCCGGTCAAATGGGTAGAGCGTGATGGTCCGGTCGGAAAGCGACGCATGACCGGACAGGAATAACAGGAACGCGAAGGTCACAAGGGAACCCGCGAGACCTGCGATCGTGATATAAAGTCCGTTGGAGAAATCCACGCGGGACTTACTGTAGGCGGTGTATGCCTGGGCGTAGTCATCGTTCGCCTTGTAGGAGGTGTCGAGACCGATCACAACGTAGTAATTGTTGCCGTTGTACGGGTTATTCTTTGACATCAGCGCCGGGATACTCGGAAAATTGGACTCAAAATTTGTCCGGACCGCAAGATCGCTGGAATCACCGGAGTAATAAATGTATCTTCCCATCGCCGTAATGTCATCGTTGGACATTTCCGGCGCATTTGTGTGGATCTCATAGATCGCATCGTTCTTCGAGTAGTATGCCACCCGGAAATAGAGGTTCGTAAAGTCACTCATGAGTCTCGAATAGATCGAGTAGTAGGAAGAGAAGCGCTTTAAGATCTCATAGGTCAGATCCGGCATCGTCGAGAAAGACTGATCCGGACTTGTCAGGTCCGCTTCGTCCTGGTAGCAGCGGTAGCGGACGTAGACCTGCTCCTGTTCTTCCTCGGACAGAGTTTCCGGACCGCCTTTTAAAGCGTAGTTGTCGGACTCGTCCATGTAGTAACCCAGGGATTTTCCGTACTGGATAATATCGTCCAGGGTATAGGATTTTTCCCCGCCGGGACCCGTGGTGACTTCCAGAACGACCTGGGAGTAGTCGACCTCGCCGTTGGACTCAAAAATGTCCTGATACTGGACATAGTCGAAGATGTTCGTGATATCCGCCTGGATCTTTTTGCTGAAATCCGGGGACTGTTCGAAGGTCTCCGTCTTGATCCAGTCAAGACCCCGGCCGTAGTTGCTGTTTAAATACATGAACCCGATTCCCACCAGCGTCATGCAGGCAAAGAGAAAGTGAAGGAAGCCGACGAGACGCTTGAAGCATGAGCTTGTCTTTTTTTCTGCCATCTGGATTCTCCTTACTGTTTCTCGATCTTATAGCCGACGCCCCAGACTACTTTTAAGTAGCGCGGTTCCTTCGGGTTGATCTCGATCTTCTCACGGATGTGGCGGATGTGGACGGCAACGGTGTTATCTGCGCCAATTGCGTCTTCATTCCAGATTTTTTCATAAATTTGATCAATAGAGAAAACTTTTCCCGCATTCTTCACGAGAAGCAGCAGGATGTTGTACTCGATAGGAGTCAGCTTGATTGGCTCGCCGTCAACGGTGACTTCCTTGTTCTCATCGTTGATCATCAGGCCGCCGCACTTGTAGACCTGGGAGCTGCCCTGCTGGTTTAAATTTCCGAGCTGCGTGTAGCGGCGAAGCTGGGATTTTACGCGGGCCACCAGCTCTAACGGGTTAAACGGCTTTGTAATGTAATCATCGGCGCCGATGTTTAAGCCTAAGATCTTATCCGTATCTTCCGATTTCGCTGAAAGGATAATGATCGGGATACTGCTGGTCTCGCGGACCTTCAATGTGGTTCGGATCCCGTCGAGACCCGGCATCATGACATCGATGATCATTAAATTCACTTCATTTTTTTCTAAAAGCTCCAGGGCTTCATAGCCGTCGTAGGCCTTGATCACATTAAAACCTTCGCCGGTCAGATAAATATTGATCGCTTCCACGATCTGCTTGTCGTCATCGCAGACGAGAATGGTTGGCATAATCGTTTCCTCCTCATATAAAACTGATTTTTAAGATGAAAAATCGTAACTGACCATGTTTCCAGTTACGAAAAAATCGAATCAAAATGGTAAAAAATATATCATAACCCAGTATAGCATAAAATTGACGCAAAAACATAAGGAACGTTCTTAAATTTTTTTGTAGGGGATGTAAAGTTGCAGTACAAAGGCGGAATCGGAGCGCCCGAAAACGAATGAGTAAAAAATCGCGAAAGATTTCGAAACTTCGGCACGGTGATTGAGTGCTGTAACAAAGGTAAAAAAATATGAACGTAAAAATTTGTATATAATGTTGTGTATCTGAGAAACAAAAAAGCGCGCAAGAGGTTAAAATAATAGAAAAATTAAATAAAACTTTGTAACAATCGTACAAAATATATAATTTCTGGCAAAATGGTTGATAAAAACTGTGCAATGTGCTATGATTGAGCCAACTTAAAAAAGAAGCCGTGATAGGAGAGCAAAATGTAATCAGCTAACGATTAGCTGTTGCTTGGTGCGCTCCTTTTCTTTTTTAGAAACGAGGAAAAAGCTTAGTGAAACATATTTTTTATCAGGCATTGGAAGAAAACCCGATCATCGCAGCGATCAAAAACATGGATGACCTGGAACTCTGCTGTTCCCTGGAAGAGATCCGCGTGGTATTCGTCCTGTTCGGCGATATCTGTACGATCCAGACGATCATAAAACGTTTAAAAGACGCGGGAAAGATCGTGATCGTGCATGTGGACCTGATCGTGGGGCTGAGCAGCAAAGAGATCGTGGTGGATTTCATCAAGATGTCGACAGAAGCGGATGGGATCATTACCACAAAGGTTCCGCTGATCAAGAGAGGAAATGAACTGAATTTCATAACGGTCCAGAGATGTTTTCTTTTGGATTCCATGGCGTATGAAAATTTAAGACAGCAGCAGCGCCAGGTAAAGCCGGATTATATCGAAGTTCTTCCGGGAATCATGCCGCAGGTCATCACAAAAATGTGCAAGGTGTCGAAAGCGCCGATCATCGCGGGGGGACTGATCTCCGAGAAAGAATCCGTTATGAGCGCTCTCTCAGCGGGAGCGATGGCAGTTTCATCTACGAATCATGAAGTCTGGAAACTGTGAATAGACTGATAACACAAGCTGTTTCGATGCCGGGAAAAGGGCAGTTGAGATAAAGCGTGGGAAAAAACTATATTGAAGGAGGAAATTGGTATGGCAAAGTATGTAATGGCACTCGACGCGGGGACAACCAGCAACAGATGTATCCTGTTCAACGAAAAAGGGGAAATGTGCAGCGTAGCGCAGAGAGAGTTTACCCAGTACTTCCCGAAGCCGGGCTGGGTAGAGCACGACGCGGATGAGATCTGGGCAAGCATGCTGGGCGTTGCCGTAGAGGCGATGAATATGATCGGCGCCACCGCAGCGGATATCGCGGCCATCGGTATCACAAACCAGCGTGAGACAACGATCGTCTGGGATAAGAATACCGGCGAGCCGATCCATCACGCGATCGTATGGCAGTGCCGCAGAACATCGGAATACTGCGACAGCTTAAAGGAAAAAGGTCTGACAGACAAGTTCAGAGAGAAGACCGGTCTTGTCATCGACGCGTATTTCTCCGGAACAAAGGTAAAATGGCTGCTTGACAATGTACCGGGCGCGAGAGAAAGAGCGGAAAAGGGCGAGCTGTTATTCGGTACCGTCGAGACATGGCTGATCTGGAAACTTACAAAGGGCGCGGTTCATGTTACAGACTATTCCAACGCGTCCCGTACAATGCTCTTCAATATCAATACTTTGCAGTGGGATGATGAGATCTTAGCGGAACTCGATATCCCGAAGTGCATTCTTCCGGAGCCGAAGCCGTCAAGCTGCATTTACGGCGAGACAGATCCGTCCTACCTTGGCGGACCGATCCCGATCGGAGGCGCTGCAGGTGACCAGCAGTCCGCATTATTCGGACAGACCTGCTTCAATCCTGGCGAGGCAAAGAATACATACGGAACCGGCTGCTTCATGTTAATGAACACTGGTGAAAAGCCGATCTTCTCAAAGAACGGTCTTGTTACAACAATTGCATGGGGATTAGACGGAAAAGTCAACTACGCTCTCGAAGGTTCTATCTTCGTTGCAGGCGCTGCGATCCAGTGGCTCCGCGATGAGTTAAGAATCATCGATTCCGCACCGGATTCCGAGTACATGGCAAAGAAAGTAAAAGATACGAACGGCTGCTATGTTGTACCGGCATTCACGGGTCTCGGAGCTCCGCACTGGGATCAGTACGCACGCGGAACGATCGTAGGAATCACCCGCGGTGTCAATAAGTACCACATTATCCGCGCGACTCTGGAATCCCTCGCATACCAGGTAAACGACGTCCTGGAAGCGATGAAGGCAGATTCCGGTATCGAGCTTGCAGCTCTTAAGGTTGACGGCGGCGCAAGTGCCAACGACTTCTTAATGCAGACACAGGCCGATATCATCAACGCGCCGGTGAACCGTCCGCAGTGCGTAGAGACGACCGCTATGGGTGCCGCTTATCTTGCAGGTCTCGCAGTTGGTTACTGGAGCAGCAAGGAAGACGTCATCAAGAACTGGGCGATCGACAAGACCTTCGAGCCGAAGATCGAAGCGGCTGAGAGAGAAAAACGGATCAAAGGCTGGAATAAGGCTGTAAAGTACGCTTACGGTTGGGCAAAAGAAGACTAAACGAGATATAAAATGAGGAAAAGGTTTCGGGTAAAAATTGCGGCTTTTAAAGTATGGACTTGAATGAAATCATTACTCGAAGTTGTGGGAACAAAACAGAAAGTTTTGAAAAAACAGAAAACTGTCTCCGACTTTTGAGGGGAACGAAAGTCGGAGATGCCTAAAACAACAAAAAGGGGGATTTTCTATGCTGCCTTATATTGCAGAGTTTCTTGGAACTATGATGCTTATCATCCTCGGTGATGGTGTTGTTGCAAACGTAAACCTTAACAAGTCCGGAATGAAAGGCGCAGGAGCTGTCCAGATCACACTGGCGTGGGGCCTTGCGGTTCTGGTACCGGCATTTATCTTCGGAGAAGCTTCCGGCGCGTCCTTTAACCCGGCACTTACGATCGCCCTTGCGGTTGACGGAAGTTTCGCATGGTCCATGGTACCTGGTTATGTGATCGCGCAGCTTGCAGGCGCATTTGTCGGCGCATCCATCGTTTACCTGCTCTTCAAGGGACAGTTTGACGCGACAGAAGATCCGGGAACAAAGCTTGGCGTATTCTGTACAGGTCCGTCGATCCCGAATACAGGATTAAACATTTTAAGCGAAGCAGTTGGTACATTCATCCTCGTTTTCGCAATCAAAGGTATCGGCAATGTAACAGGACTTTCCACAGGTGTTGATAAACTCTTTGTATTTGGAATCATCGTTTCCGTAGGTATGTCCCTCGGCGGACTTACCGGCTACGCGATCAACCCGGCAAGAGACTTAGGACCTCGTCTTGCGCATGCAGTCCTTCCGATCAAGGGCAAAGGCGATTCCAACTTCTCTTACGGTCTCGTAGTTCCGATCGTTGGACCGATCATCGGCGCGATCGTGGCGGTTCTCCTTTATGGAGCGATCCCGTGGTAGGATAAAACAACAGATGGCTGTGCCCGGTGCAGTGCAGCTTAACAATCGGATAATTATGGCGTGAGATGAGAGAGCCTGACAGGATAACCGCATAAGGGTATGCGTTTACTTGGCGGGCTCTTTTTTCTCAAGGATGAGACGCCGCCGAAGCCATCTTTTCAAGGCGGCGGATATGGCGGAAAACTTCTAAAAGAGACAGGATGTAAAGGAGTGAACGGTAAATGTATGATGTGATCATAATCGGAGCAGGAGTATCCGGTGCGGCAGCAGCAAGAGAACTGTCGCGGTATCAGGCGAAGATCTGTGTACTGGAGAAAGAGGAGGACGTGTGCTGCGGTACTTCCAAGGCGAACAGCGCTATCGTCCATGCGGGCTATGACGCGGCGGAAGGTTCCCTGATGGCAAAACTCAACGTGCGCGGAAACGAAATGATGGAACAGTTGTCGAAAGACCTGGATTTTCCGTTCAGAAGAAATGGTTCATTGGTAGTCTGCCTGCATGAGGACGAGATGCCGGGACTTGAAGCACTCTATAAGAGAGGGGTCGCGAACGGTGTCCCGGATCTTAAGATCTTAAACCGGGAAGAACTCCGGGAGATTGAGCCGAATATCTCTGATGAGGCATGCGCGGCGCTCTACGCGCCCACAGGCGGAATCGTATGTCCATTTAACTTAAATATCGCCATGGCGGAGAACGCCAACGCGAACGGTGTGGAATTCCACTTTGATACGGAAGTCACCGACTTGAGATCGGTGGAAGACGGCTGGGAGATCGGGACAAGCAAGGGCACCTACAAGACACGCTATGTCGTGAACGCGGCGGGTGTCTACGCGGATAAATTCCACAACATGGTAAGCGAAAAGAAGATCCACATCACCCCAAGACGTGGGGATTACTGCCTGCTCGATAAGAGCGCCGGAAACCATGTGAGCCATACGGTATTTGCGCTTCCTGGAAAATATGGAAAAGGCGTTCTCGTGACACCGACGATCCATGGAAACCTGCTGGTAGGTCCGACGGCCATCGATATCGAGGACAAAGAGGGAACAAATACAACAAGAGAGGGCTTAAATGAGGTCATCACAAAGGCGGAGATGAATGTGAAAAATATTCCGATGCGCCAGGTGATCACTTCCTTCGCGGGACTCCGTGCCCATGAGGACGGCCATGAGTTCCTGATCGGCGAGCTGGAGGACGCGAAAGGATTTATCGACTGCGCCGGAATCGAGTCTCCGGGTCTGACAAGTTCCCCGGCGATCGGCGAGATGGTGGCGAATATCCTGAAAGAGAAGATGGACCTCAAGGAAAAAGAGAACTTTATCGCTACGAGAAAAGGCGTTCTGAACCCGAATACCTTAAGTAAAGAGGAACGGATCCAGTTAATTAAGGAAAAGCCGGAGTACGGAAATATTATCTGCCGCTGCGAGATGATCACGGAAGGCGAGATCATCGACGCGATCAGAAGACCTTTAGGTGCAAAGTCCTTAGACGGCGTAAAGCGCAGAACGAGAGCCGGAATGGGCCGCTGCCAGGCAGGTTTCTGTTCCCCGAGAACCATGGAGATCCTTGCGAGAGAATGCCATAAGAGCATGTTTGAGATCACAAAATCAGGCGGAAACTCGCAGATCGTCAAGGGCATCAATAAGGATTCGTTATAAAAGGGAGGTGTCAGAGCATGAAATCGTATGATATTGTGATCATCGGAGGCGGACCGGCGGGTCTTGCCGCTGCAGTTTCCGCAAAGAAAAACGGAATCGAGAGCATTCTGATCCTGGAACGTGACAGGGAGTTAGGCGGAATCTTAAACCAGTGCATTCATAACGGCTTTGGACTCCACACCTTCAAGGAAGAACTCACGGGGTCGGAGTACGCGGGGCGCTTTATTAAACAGGCAGAAGAGTTAAACATCGAATATAAACTGAACACCATGGTCATGGACATCAGCAATGAAAAAGTCGTGACAGCTATGAACCGGGAAGAAGGTCTCTTCGAGATCCAGGCGAAAGCCGTGATTTTAGCGATGGGGTGCAGAGAGCGTTCAAGAGGCGCTTTAAACATTCCTGGATACCGTCCGGCGGGAATCTTCTCCGCAGGTACGGCGCAGAGACTTGTCAATATCGAGGGCTATATGCCGGGACGGGAAGTTGTGATCTTAGGTTCCGGAGATATCGGCCTCATTATGGCGAGACGTATGACGCTTGAGGGCGCAAAAGTTAAAGTCGTTGCGGAGCTGATGCCGTATTCCGGCGGATTAAAGAGAAATATCGTCCAGTGTCTCGATGACTATGGAATCCCGTTAAAGTTAAGCCATACCGTTGTGGATATAAAAGGAAAAGAGAGACTGGAAGGAATCACGCTGGCCCAGGTAGACGGAAAAGGAAAACCGATTCCTGGAACAGAAGAAGAATACAGCTGTGATACGCTGCTGCTCTCCGTTGGACTGATTCCGGAGAATGAGATCTCCAGGGGAATGGGCGTCGATATGAACCCGGTGACATCCGGTCCGAAGGTCAATGAGAGCCTGGAGACAAATATCGAGGGCGTTTTCGCCTGCGGAAATGTGCTTCATGTTCATGATCTCGTGGATTTCGTATCCGAGGAAGCGACGATCGCCGGAAAGAACGCGGCAGCCTATGTGAAACAGGGTGAAAACCGTGCGTCCGGCGGACATGAGATCGTCTTAAATCCGATCGAGGGCGTGCGCTACACAGTTCCGGGAACCATCGATCCGGCGAGAATGGACGAGGAGCTGACGGTCCGTTTCCGTGTGGGCGGTGTCTATAAGAACTGCTATGTGAGCGCGTATTTCGGTGATGAGCGTGTGATCCATAAGAAACGTCCGGTCGTGGCACCGGGTGAGATGGAGGAATTGAAACTCAAAAAGGCAGATCTTTTGAAATATCCGGATCTGAAGACGATCACGGTCAAAATCGAGGAGGCGTAAGCGATGGAGGAAAGAAGACTAACATGTATCGGCTGTCCAATGGGCTGTCCTCTTGTCGTAACGATGGACGGCGGTGAGGTCGTAAGCGTGACGGGAAATACCTGTAAGCGCGGAGAGATCTATGGACGGAAAGAAGTGACAAACCCGACGAGGATCGTGACTTCCACAGTCCGGGTATCCGGCGGAAGCATCGATATGGTGTCGGTGAAGACGAAGGAAGATATTCCGAAAGGAAAGATCTTTGAATGTGTGAAAGCGTTAAAGACAGTCGAGGTCGCTGCCCCGGTGCATATTGGGGATGTGATCATGAAGGACGTTGCCGGAACGGGAGTTGACGTTGTGGCGACGAAGAATGTGGAGTAAGAGTAAGTAAGGTCAATAAATGCAATACATATAGGTGATGATTGAGGCGCTGTCCGCTTACCGTTTTCTGAGGAGAATGGGAGGCGGGCAGTGTCTTTTTATTTGGAAAAGTGGTATGAAATTGAAAGTGTCAAGGTTCCAGAGAATATGGCGTTGGGAGCACTGTCCGCGAAAATCAGAACATTCGCCCTGAACCTGATTTTGCTAGGTTCAGGGCGGATGTTTTACTGACGGGATATATTTTTTTAGTTAAACTTGAAGATCGCAGCCCCATACGCCGGCAGCGGATACGCGAAGGAGTATGGCTGGCCGTCGCACTCGCTTTTCTTGGAGCGGGTGGAGAAGGCGTGCTCGTCGCGCTTGTAAAGTCCGTGCTCGGAATCCAGGATCAGGGAGTAGGTTCCGGATTTCGGAACGCCTACCCGGTAGTCATCGCGGGCAACCGGAGTGAAGTTGATGACGAATAAGAGGTTCTTCTTGCCCGTCTCATCACGGCGGATAAAGCTGAAGATGCTGCGGTCTCCGTCGTTGGCGTTGATCCACTGGAAACCGTTCCAGTCGGAATCCATCTGCCATAATGCCGGATATTTCTGGTAAACGTGCAGCAGGTCGCTGTAATACTTCTGAAGGTCTTTGTGAAGCGGCTCATCGGCAAGATACCAGTCGAGGGCAACTTTTTCGTCCCACTCATGATACTGACCGAAATCCTGGCCCATAAACAGGAGCTTCTTACCCGGATGTCCCATCATGAAGGTGTATCCGGCTTTCAGGTTCGCAAACTTGTCACCGTCGAGACCAGGCATCTTGTTGATCATGGAACACTTCAGATGAACGACCTCGTCGTGGGACAGTGTCAGGATATAATTCTCGCTGGTTGCGTATGTAATTCCGAAGGTCATCTTATTGTGGTTGAACTTTCTGAAGTACGGATCCAGCTTCATATATTCAAGGAAATCATGCATCCAGCCCATGTTCCACTTGAAGGTGAATCCGAGACCTCCCTCTTCCGGCGGTTTTGTGACGCCCGGCCAGGCGGTGGATTCTTCGGCGATCATCATGGCACCAGTAAGATGTCCGGTGAGGACGCTGTTCAAATGGCGGAAGAACTCGATGGCCTCGAGGTTCTTGTTTTCGCCGTATTTGTTCGGAACCCAGTTTCCGTCGCTGCGGCCATAGTCCAGATACAGCATGGAGGCAACGGCATCCACGCGCAGGCCGTCAACATGGAAGTTTTCTACCCAGTAGAGTGCGTTTGCGATCAGGAAGTTCTTGACCTCGTTTTTGCTGTAATCGAAGACCTTTGTGCCCCAGTCCGGGTGCTCGCCCTTTCTCGGATCCGCGTACTCGTAGAGCGGCTGTCCGTCGAAATCGGCAAGACCGTGGGCATCCTTCGGAAAGTGGGCCGGGACCCAGTCGAGGATCACGCCGATTCCTTTTTTATGAAGGTAGTTTACAAAGTACATGAACTCTTTCGGGGTACCATAACGGGAAGTCGGCGCGTAGTAACCAGTAACCTGATAGCCCCAGGAACCGTCGTAAGGATGTTCCGCGATTCCCATGAGCTCTACGTGGGTGTAGCCCATCTTTTTGACGTAATCAGCCAGTTCGTGGGCGGCTTCCATATATGTATAGTAACCTTCCTTCTGCGGACGGTCTTTCTTACGCCAGGAACCGAGATGGACCTCATAGACAGCCATCGGGGATTTTACCGGATCGGCTTTCTTTCTTGTCTCCATCCAGTTTGCGTCATCCCACTTAAATCCTGTGATATCTTCCGTGATGGAGGCAGTTCCCGGACGGAATTCCGCATGGACCGCATAGGGGTCAGCCTTGAACAGGATCTTACCTTCCTGTGTGGTGATCGCGAATTTATAGAGTTCACCGAGACCGACGCCCGGAATAAATGCTTCGTAGATTCCGGAGTCCGCTAACGGGGACATCGGCGCAGCGTCCGGATCCCATCCATTGAAATCGCCCACAACACCGACAGCCTTTGCGTGGGGAGCCCAGACGGCAAAGTACATTCCGGCTTTTCCCTTATAGGTCTTTGGATGTGCGCCGAGTTTCTCAAAGATTTTATAATGGGTTCCCTGTCCGAAGAGATAGCGGTCCAGTTCGGTGATGAAACCGAGACCGATCTCCTTTGTTTTGGCGGGAGCCGTAGTTTTCTTTGTTCTTGTCATCACTTAAACCTCCTGAAGTTTAAAGATCGCGCCGCCGTTTGCCGGAAGCGTGACGGAAAGTCTGCCGTTTTCGAGGGAGAATGGGATTTCCTCAGGCAGCAGGGATACGGCATCTGAGGCTGCGCATGGTAGCGGGATCGAGATGGATGCCGGCTGTTCATCATTATTGACAGCGGAGATCACGGTTCCATGTTCCCCGGACCGGGCAAAGGCATACTGCCGGTTCGTGAGGAGAAGTTCCTTGTAAGAGCCATTGTGGAACGCGTCGTTTTCCGCGTGAATTTTTCCAAGTGCCGCGATGTGGGATACAAGTTCCGGAGCTTTTCCGCCCATGTCGGACAGGGCAAGTGCCGGACGCAGGACCTCATCGGATGTTCTGGAGCGCTTTCCCTCGATTCCCCATTCGCTTCCATAATAAATAGAAGGAATTCCGGGGAGAGTGAAGAGCAGCTGGTACACCGGGAACAGGTTTGCCTTATTATTTAATTTGCTCGCGATCCGGTCCTCGTCGTGGTTGTCCACGAAGGTATAAAGGGATCTTCCCACCGCTTCCAGACGACGCACGTTGTGGGCGATCTCGAAGTAGTTGTGATCATTGTGACCGGAGTAGAACGCTTTATGAAGCTCGTAGTTTGTCACGGAATGCAGCATTTCCGGGTTTACCCAGCGGCTGTATTCCCCGTGGATCACCTCGCCCATAAGCCAGAAATCAGGTTTCATGGCGGAGGTCTTTTCGCGAAGCTCTTTCATGAATCCGAAATCCAGGACATTCGCGCAGTCCAGCCGGATTCCGTCGATATCGAAATTGTCGACCCAGAACTGGATCGAGTCAAACAGATACTGGCGGACTTCCGGGTTCCAGAGATTTAAGCAGGGAAGTTCAAAATGCCCCTGCCAGGCCTCATAACCGAAGGAATCACCCAGAGGACTTCCCCAGCCGAAGTTTACGCCGCGGTACCAGTCTTTATACAGGGAAGATTCCCGTTTTTCCCGAATGTCCCGGAAGGCGAAAAACTCGCGGCCTGTATGGTTGAAGACACCGTCCACAACGACGCGGATCCCGTTTTCGTGGCAGAGCCGTACAAAACGGGCAAAGTCTTCGTTGGAACCCAGACGGCGGTCGATGAGACGGAAATCCCTCGTATCATAGCCATGGGTGGAAGACTCAAAGAGCGGTCCGATATAGATCGCGGATCCGTTTAGGGCGCGGATATGCGGGATCCAGGACTCAAGTTCCGTGAGCCGGTGGGCGGTCTCTGTGAGTGTGTTTGTTTTTTCTGCCCCTAAAAGTCCAAGGGGATAAATATGGTAAAAGACAGCCTGTTCGTACCAGGTATGCATGGTTATCAGACCTCCTGAAGCTCCCGTTTTTTCAGGCGGCGGAGAAGAAACTGATACCGGAGCTGCGCAGCGTTCAGCTCATAGATATAACAGTCGACTAAGGTCGGATCAACGACCTGCTCGAACTGGTTCTGGGCGGATAAGATCGCCGTTTTGCTGATCTCGATCTGGCGCTTCAGTTCATTTGTCTCCCGGCTGTATGCCTGTTTGGAAGCGTTTTTTTTGAAGAAAAACATCGTATCATACTCCAATTCATTCATGATTTAAAATCAGCAGCTGACGGATTCGGACAGCCGCGGATATTTCGCTGAATTCCGGTCACAGAAAGCTTTGCCAGTCAGCGGCGCGGATTCCGGTGGGGAGATCAGCAGTTCCTGTAATTGGTAGTATGAGGATCATTTACCCGGAATATTCAGGGTTCCGGATATTTTTCAAGCTCTTCTTTCAAGCGTTCAAGCTTGTCAATGGAGCTTTTGTTCGTAAGGTAGTAATAATTGCACACGCCTTTTCGTGTGACATCGATCAGACCGGTATCTTTTAAGATCTTTAGATGGTGAGAGACAGCCGGACGGGAGAGACTTGTCCGGTTCGTGATCTCATTGACGTTTAAGCCAGGGATCCGCCTTTCGCCAGTAGTCTGCGTCTCGAAGAGACACTGCAGGATCGTGAGCCTTGTCCGGTCACCGAGTGCGATAAATAAAGGAATGCACTCTTCAAAGATATCGCCCAGAAGATTGTCTGAGGTCATGAATTCTCTCCTTTCCTGAATGTTTTGGTTTAAAAATTTAAACTTAATTGCATTTTACCATTTTTCCGGAATTGCGTCAATGAATTGTTCAACATTTCTGGAAAATGATGGGTGACATAATAATTTTTGGTGAATTTTGACGAAAAATGGCGTTCTGATTTTACGAAACTGAAATTGACTTTCGGCCGAAATTCGGAGATAATAGGGGCACATTCAGAAATGAGTTCTTCATTTCTAAATAACAGATGTATGACCGGCAGCTTCGCCGGATGCCCGGATTCAGGGCATGAAATCCTTTTGATTGAGTGAATAGCAGGGATGGAAAATGGCTTTTTGAGGTTTGTTACTGGGAATATTCTAATTTCTGGTGAAAACGGACCGGAAAAGCGGTCTTGAGGGAGGTGATCCTATCGTGGTATTGTTTGCGGTTTTACTGTCCGCGGCGATGACGGACTGAAAGAGAGGGAAGATCTTTCATATTCAGATCATAGCGGGGCTTGCGGCGGGAATCGCCATCGCCTTTGCTGGAGGCAGCGAAGGGCTGGGAGAGACGCAGGATTCCGCAGTTCTGGCGCTTATCCAGGCGGGATATTTTATTCTGCGGTTTGTGGGGACATGCGCGGTCTTTTATCCATTTTTCTTGTGCCGGACCATCGGTGCAGGGGACATTAAGCTTATGGGGCTCATCGCGGGATTCCTGGGAGTCTGGGACGGCGTGCTTGTGATTGGTATGGGAATGATTTTTGCCGCGGCTGCGGCGTCTTACCGGATGATAAAACAGGGAACCGTCTGGTTCCGGCTGGAGCGGGCCGCAAGGTTTGCGGTGGAGACCGGGATGAACGGGCGTCTTACGGAATATCCGGGATATTTTGAGAAAGAAAGTCTTTTGCGGCTGGGGCCGTATCTGTTTGCGGGATACTGTCTGTTTTTGCTGACCAGGTAAGGCAGATGGGAACGCATATCTTACAGGACTGTTTAAGCAGTCTGATCGAATGGATGTCGGAGTCTGATTCCGGCGGGGGAAAGGAAATGAGAAAACATGAAAAAGATGATGGCGGTTTATGACGCGGACACGAGATATGCGGAGCGGTTGTCTGATTATGTAAACCGAAAGGAGAAGGGAGTTTTTACGGCCCAGGCGTTTACTTCGAAGGAAAAACTGGCGGAGTACGCGAAAAAGCATGAGATCGATGTCCTGCTTTCGGGGGAACGGACGGATTCCGGGGATATTTCCGGGATCCCGTCGGTCCAGAAGATCTATATGTCGGAGGAGATGGAAAAGCAGATGGACTCCGGGAAGGAGATCTATAAGTTTCAGTCCGGGGACGATATTATCCGGGAGGTGATGGCGGTCTACAGCGAGATCCCTGGGATACGGCCCAATGCTGTCGGAACCACGGATCAGTCCAGGCGGATCATCGGAGTATACTCGCCTATCGGGAGATGTGGGAAGACATGCCTTGCGCTGGCGATCGGCCAGGTTCTCGCGAAGGAGGAAAAGGTCCTTTTTGTGACGTTGGACACGTTTACCGGTTTTACTGGACTTTTAAATGAGCGGTGGAAAAGGGACCTCTCGGATCTCATCTACTATTATAAGCAGGACCGTTTTCATGTGGTGCGGCTGAACTCCATCGTCTATTACCTTGGGGACATGGCGTGGATCCCGCCGATCAGGATCCCCCAGGACTATGCGCAGTTGTCTGTGCAGGAGATGGCGGACCTTATGGAGCGGATCCTGAAGGAGGGAAATTATACGACGCTGGTCCTCGATGTGGGGGACTATGGGCGGGACGCCCTGCCGCTGCTTGAAAAATGTCAGGTAGTCTATACGCCGATCCGGGAAGATCCGTTTTCCGCGGAGAAAATGCGCGAATTTGAAGAGTATCTGGCGGCTTCAGGAAACCGTGCGGTGACCGAAAAGATCCAGAAGATCCATGTGCCGATGGTGACCGGCGGAAGGCGGATGGAACATTTCCCCCAGGAACTCTTGTGGGGCGATATGGGAGATTTCGTCCGAAGTCTGATGAAAGGACAGAGAAATTTATGGGACAGCTGAAGCAGATCCTGAGAGAACAGATCCTTGCGGAGATGACGTATGACCGGCAGATGGCGGATGAGGAGATCGCGGAGCTGATCGACCGGAAGATGGATGCCTGTATGGAGAATGAGCCGGAAACGTTTCCAGCGACACTTGGGGAGCGGCTGAAGCTTCACAAGGAACTGTTCGATTCCTTTAGGCGGTTAGATATTTTACAGGAGCTGGTGGACGATCCGCGGGTGACGGAGATCATGGTGAACGGTCCCGATCAGGTATTCGTAGAGACAGGGGGAAAGATCGGGCGGTGGGAAAAGTCTTTCGAATCCAGGGAGCAGTTGGAAGATCTGATCCAGCAGATCGTCAGCAGCGTGAACCGTATCGTCAACACGTCGACACCGCTTGCCAATGCCAGACTGGCGGACGGATCGCGAGTTCATGTGGTACTGGAACCGGTTGCCTTAAACGGACCGATCCTGACGATCCGTAAATTCCCGGAGCCGGTGACGATGGACCGGCTTATGGAGTACGGGAGTATCTCGAAAGAGGCGTCAGATCTCTTAAAGACCTTGGTCGCGGCGCGTTACAACATCTTTGTCAGCGGCGGAACCGGAGCTGGAAAAACGACACTCTTGAATGCACTCTCAGAGTTTATCCCGCCCGGTGAGCGCGTGATCACGATAGAGGACGCGGCGGAGCTGCAGCTAAACCACATCGAAAACCTGGTGCGGCTGGAGACGAGAGATGCCAACGCGGAAGGAGCGGGCGCGATCGGGATCGGAGAGCTGATCCGGGCGGCTTTGCGTATGCGTCCAGATAGAATTATCGTGGGCGAGGTACGAGGAAAAGAGGCGTTGGATCTTTTGCAGAGTCTCAATACAGGTCACGACGGCGGATTTTCCAGCGGTCACGCGAACAGTGTGAAGGACATGCTTTCCAGACTTGAGACCATGGTCCTGATGGCGGCGGATCTTCCGCTACCGGCGATCCGGAGCCAGATCACGTCGGCGGTGGACATTATGGTGCATGTAGCGAGGATGCGGGATAAGACGCGAAAAGTGACGGCGATCGAGGAGGTGGACAGATTTGAAAATGGCGAGATCATACTCAATCCCCTTTTCACATTCCGGGAGACACACAGTCCGGAACGCGGAAACCGGGATCGGGGGAAAGTGGAAGGAAGTCTTGAGCGGATCGGATCGCTTAAACACAGGGAAAAACTCAGACTTGCAGGGTATGAGATATGAGGTCTATGAACTCAGTAAAAAGGAATGGCTGCTTTACGGGGTAGAGGGGATTCTTGGGACGGCGGTTCTGGACTATGTCTTTTACCGAAGTATCGGACTGTTTTTGATCCTGATTCCGGTGGGGGTGCTTTTTCCGCTGCTATTGAGAAAAGACCTAAAGAAGAAACGGCTGGAGACCCTGCGGGGGCAGTTTAAGGACGCGATCCTGGCGGTCGCTTCGGGACTCAACGCCGGATATTCGGTGGAGAATGCCTTTGCGGTGAGTCTAAAGGAGATGGAGGAGATCCACGGGAGCGATTCCATGATCGTAAAGGAGATCCGGCTGATCCTGCAGAAAGTACGGATGAACCTGACGTTTGAGGACGCGCTGGGGGATTTCGCGGGGCGGAGCGGCCTGGACGATGTGAAAAATTTTGCGGATGTCTTTCTCGCGGCGAGAAAAAGCGGCGGGGAACTGATGAAAATTATTGCCAGGACCGCGGAGATCATCGGGGAAAAGATCAGGATCCAGGAGGAGATCTTGACGGTGACGGCATCCAGGCGTATGGAACAGAAGATCATGAGCGCGATCCCAGTTCTGATCGTCGTCTATATTGAGCTGACTTCGCCGGGATTCTTTGCGATCCTCTATACGACCATGGGCGGACGGCTTCTGATGACAGTGTGCCTTGGAATTTATCTGGTGTCCTGCCAGATGGCAAAGAGTTTCCTGGAGATCGAGATATGAGTGAAAAAGCAGAAAAAGGCAGGTTAAAAAAGTACGGGAACGAGTATGGAAAATACGGCGCATGTGTACTCTCAGGATTTGCGCTCTACGGGCTGGCGGAAGCGGCGGGGAAAATAGGGGACCCGGTGCAAAACGCGGTCCTGGAGCGGAATGAATACGGCGGCGGGGACCGGCAGTATGAATTCTTTGTGAGCGGACTTGGAAGTCAGGAGGAAGAGATCGCCGTTGCGGTTCCAGAGCGAAAAATGTCCGGGGAGGAAATGCAGGCGGAATTTCCGAAGATCATGGAATGCCTGACAAGGGAGATTTTGGGAGACAATGAGTCTCTTTCGGAGGTACGGCATGACTTAAACCTGACCGGCAGGCTGGAACCATATGGACTTTCGGTACAGTGGGAATCCGGGGCGCCGGAAACGGTGAGCGATATGGGACTGGTCGGCTCTGGGATTTCAAAAAATGGGGAACAGGTGACTCTGAGAGCGGGAATCTCCAACGGATCCAAGGTATTGTGGTCGGAGATCCCGGTGACGGTCTTTCCGCCGGAAAAGATGTTAGGGGAATCGTTTCAGACATTTTTAGAGCAGCTTGTGGAAACGGATGCGGAGAGCAGTACAGTCGCTCTTCCGGAGAGCTTTGAGGGACAGACACTTCACTACCGGTCGGCGTCCGGCGGCGGAAACGGAGGTCTGATCTTTCTTGGAATCGCTGCGGCGCTATGCCTGTTTTTAAAGGAAAAGAGCGATGAGAAGGAAAAACGAAAGATTTGGGAGGAACGGATGATCTTGGATTATCCGGAACTGCTTTCAAGTTTCGTTGTCCTGATGGGAGCGGGATATCCGGTCCGCCAGGCGTGGAAGAAACAGGCGGTGGATGGGACAAGGAAGAAACAGCCTGAGCTTCATCCAGTGTACCGGGAGATGCAGACCACATTGAACCAGATGGAGACCGGAACGCCGGAGATCCGCGCTTACGGGGAGTTTGGGCGGCGGATCGGGATCGGCAGTTACATGAAGTTCGCGTCACTTCTGGGAAACAGTGTGAGTACGGGCGGAAAAGATCTGAGACGGCTTCTCGAGGAAGAAATGGAGGCGGCGTTCTGCCTAAGAAAGGAGCTTGCGCTCAGAAAAGGGGAAGAGGCGTCAACGAAGCTTTTGGTTCCGATGTTTCTCATGCTGGGCGTTGTGATGGTCATGGTGGTGGCACCGGCGTTTTTATCGCTGTAGGGATAGAGCAGGTGGTTGGAAAACGCAGGGTTCTCGGAGCGTAGAATTTTCCAGTGGAATGTTCGATAAAATGCGGTCGAAGAAGCTGGAAAATTTAGAAAAATATGGGAGGTGTATGTATGCAGTTAAAGCGATTTCTTATGGAAGAAGATGGCGTTGGGGTCATCGAAGTTGTGCTGATTCTCGTGGTTTTGATCGGATTGGTCATCGTTTTCAAGACCCAGATCAATAAGCTTTTAACGGGAATTTTTACGGAGATCAACAAACAGGCGAAAGAGGTATATTAGATGAGATACCGGGGAGAGATTACGGTTTTCCTGAGTCTGACGATCATATGTGTACTTTCACTGGTTCTGGGACTTGTGGAATCGGCAAGGACAGCGGGGGCGAGGCTGTATCTTCGGATGGCGTCGGACTCGGCGGTGTCATCGGTGATGAGTTACTATAACCGAAATTTATGGGACCGCTATCAGCTCTTATTTCTGGAATATGAATCGGAGGCGGCGATCAAGGAGACCTTCGGCCGTTATCTTGATTTTTATCTGGAACAGGCGAATATGTATCCGGCGAGACGGGAAAACGTAACACTCTCCGGGATGATCCGTATGGTGGATGAGGACGGAAAATGGCTGGAGGAGGAGATCGCCGACTATATGAAATACCGTCTTCCGGAGTTTGCGGTGTCTGGAAACGGACTTTTGAAGGAAGCGGAGCAGGTAAAGAAAGCGGGAGATTTCCGGACTCTGTACGATTCCTGCCGCGGATCCGGCCGCGCGGTGCGCAGGCTGGAAAAGGCGGGCCAGGAGATCGAAAAATCCTTAAGGACGATGGAAGAAACGCGGGAAAAACTCTGTGATGCGGCGGATGAGGAGAGAACGGCTGCGTTTAAGCGGCATGCAGCTAGTTTGAGACGGGAACTGAAGGGATTTCCGGGGTTAGTGGAACGGTTTCAGAGAGAACTGGAACGGCTGAAGGCGGAGAATCAGAAGGCAGATGCTGATCAACTGGGAGATGAGACGGCATCCGGAACATTGGAGCAGGAGATATCAGCCTGCAGTGAGGTGATCAAGAGCGCAGAGGACCGCCTTACAGGATATCGGGAGATGGAAGTGCAGGAGGAGAGAAATCTGGAGCTTTTGGAGGGGGCGTGTGAGCTTCTTGATATGGAGATGGACGCAGAGGACGAGGATGAGAAAGAGACAGACTGGGAATCGATCAGTCAGTGTGTGGAGGAGATGGAGAATTTTGAGTCTGCGGATTCTGGTCCGAGAGATAAGAAAAAAGCGACTGCATTGGACCGATTGGAGGAGCTTTTTGATAAAGAACTGTTAGATATTCTTTTACCGGCTGGAACAGAGATATCGCAGAATGCTGTTTCCCTGAAAGGGATTCCGTCCGCGGCAAAATATCAGAATGCGATGGGAAGTTCAGACTTAGATGGTGCCGGGATTTTGGAGGCAGCATCGAGACAGATGGCTGTAAATGCATATGTTCCGCTGTATTTCTCCTCTTTTTTAGAGGAAAGCGGGGCGGAATCATCGGTATTAAAGTATGAGATGGAATATCTTCTTGCGGGAAAGAAGTCAGACCGGGAAAATTTAAAAGATGTTGTGAACCGGGTACTTACGTTGAGAGGCGCGATGAACCTGCTGTTTTTATTGAATTCTCCGGATAAAAAGGCGGAGGCAGATGCCCTGGCGGCAGCAGTATCGGCAGGAATCGTGCCGGCTCAGATGGCGTTGTCCTTCTTTATCCTGACACTGTGGGCGTTCGGTGAGGCGGTGCTGGATGTAAAAACGCTGTTGGCGGGTGGAAAGGTTCCGTTTTGGAAAACAGAAGGGGCCTGGAAGACCAGTCTTTCCGGACTTCTGGATCAGTCATTTTTGAGGGAGACAGGGGAAACTTCCGAAGATGGGAGATCGTATACGGAGTATTTAAGCTGCCTGATGTTTCTTATGGACCGGAAAATAAGGAACTTCCGGATGATGGACCTGATCCAGTGGAATATCCGGACGAAACAGGCGGATTTTTCGGCGGCGAACTGTGCGTATCAGATCGAGCTTGAGACGGAAGTTCTGCAAAAGCATATGTTTTTTCAGAAAGAGGAATATAAGGGGACTGTGTATGTAGCGGGATCGTATTGAGAACAGATCGAATGGAAGTGGAAGGAGATCACTATAGGATTATGGGCAGAAAAATAGTGATGTATTAGAACCGCGGACTGTTTGACGGGCGGAAAAGCATTAAAAAATCAGAAAAAGGAGGTGTATAGCTGTGCTCTTCTTTTCCAGTTTTAAGTTAAAAATTCATAAACCCTTCCTTTTATACACGCAAAATGTGTCTCTCCAAGTACATGAGCCTTTTAGGGCCACCCTGCTGGAAAGAAGAGTACATCTATGCACCTCCTCACTTCCTGCCTCTATGACGGTGGAGGCCGCCCTTGTTCTTCCACTTACGCTATTCTTTTTTCTGGCGCTTCTCCAGCCAGTGACGTGGCTTGACAGGCAGAGAAAGGTTCAGACTGCCGTGGAGCGGATCGGGGAGGAGGTCAGCCAGTATGGGATCCTGGCGGAATCAAAGGAAACGGGGGACAGTGAGCTGCCGGCATTCTGTACAGATGCGGCTGCTGCACTCTGGATCCGGGGAAGAGCCGGGCAGTATGCGGATCATGTTGCGGTAAAAAAAGCTGATGTCTATGGAGAAAACGGTGAGATCGAGTTTTTTGTGGAATATCAGGAGGAAATCCCGTTTTTTGAGGCTGTTTTGGGGAAGCAGACAAAAAGCGTAGCTGTGAAACGGCGGTCATGGATCGGCATTCCAGGAAAATTAAAGGGAGATGGATCTTATCGGGATGGTGCCGGAGACGGGCAGACGGAGATGGTCTATGTGGGGGCCGGAATGGGAAGATATCATCTGTTCCGGGACTGCCATTATATTTCAAATGAGTATCTGAC
>CAVIYT010000200.1:0-9762 GCA_963646925.1 Paludibacteraceae bacterium | reverse complement strand
TGGTGATTTCTGTTAATTTGTACTTGACAAGAGGTCATTACATATCAGTTACGATAATAGAATTCATTAGAAACCTTGCTTAGGTGTATCTTAACATGCGGTTTTGAGAAAAGCAAGGGAGTCCGGTATAAAAGATTTATAAACAAAAGAGCAGGACTTCAAAAGAAATCCTGCCCTCTGATACAATTCACAAAGTGAATTTATTATTTGATTACATGGATCCAGCCTTCCGGTGCCTCGATGTGGCCCATCTGGATGCCTGTTAATGTGTCGTAGAGTTTCTGGATAACCGGACCCATCTTCTCCATTCCGCTCGGGAAACAGATCTCGTTGCCGTGGTCTACGATCTTGCCGACCGGAGAGATAACAGCAGCGGTACCGCAGAGACCGCACTCAGCGAAGTCTTTTACCTCGGAGAACGGAACCGGACGCTCTTCAGCCTTTAAGCCGAGGTAGTGCTCAGCAACGTAAAGGATGGAACGGCGTGTGATGGACGGAAGGATGGAGTCGGACTTCGGTGTTACGACTGTACCGTCTTTTGTAACGAAGATGAAGTTTGCTCCGCCTGTCTCCTCAACATATGTTCTTGTACCAGCATCGAGGTACATGTTCTCATCGTAGCCCTGTTTGTGAGCGTCAACGATTGCGTGTAAGCTCATAGCGTAGTTTAAACCGGCTTTTACATGGCCTGTTCCGTGAGGTGCTGCACGGTCGAAGTCTGTGACACGGATCGTGATTGGCTTAGCGCCGCCCTTGAAGTACGGACCAACCGGTGTACAGAAAGCACGGAACTGGTACTCGGATGCCGGTTTAACACCGATAACCGGGTTTGTACCGAACATGTACGGACGGATGTAAAGAGTTGCGCCGGAACCGTACGGCGGAACGAAGTCAGCGTTTGCCTCAACCAGCTTTGTAACAGCCTCAATGAAGCGCTCCTTCGGGAACTGCGGCATCTCAAGTCTTGCTGCGGAGTTCATCATACGCTCTGCGTTTAAGTCCGGACGGAAGATCACGATGTGACCGTCTTCTGTTGTATATGCCTTTAATCCCTCGAAACATGTCTGTGCATACTGGAATACGCATGCGCACTCGTTTAAGGTGATCATATCATCTGTTGTAAGAGTACCCTCATCCCAGGAACCGTCTTTGAAGTTGGATACATATCTGTAATCAGTTTTCATGTAACCGAATCCGATATTGGACCAGTCGATATCTTTCTTTGCCATTGGAAACTCCTCCATTCTGCCGTTTGACCGGCATTATATTTTTTGCCGCCGGGGTAAGGCGGTGATGCTTTTTTACTGCGGTACTGTTTTGTTGCACTGAACAGTTACCGTGTACTCTATTATAAGTTCTTACGATTTATCCTGCAAGTTCTTTATGGCAAAAAAGTGAAAAAAATGTGGGAAAATGGGCGAAATAATGCTACAATATAACCTTAAGGAATACGGAATATTCCGCATATTTATTCAGCGGGTTCAAGACAGTCAAAATTTCATTTTTAAAGAAACTGACAGTCCAGAAATCAGACAGATACGAAGCCGGAAAAGATTGAAAACGGGTCTGTCATGCATAGGAGATCTGCGGAAAAGGAAAAAGCTGGGGAAAGGCAGAAATTAAGAATGGAACAAAAGAAAACGAAACTGCACTATGCGTGGTTCATCCTTGCCGGATGCTGCATCATGCAGGGAGCGACACTGGGACTCATCAACAACTGTGCCGGTGTGTTTTACTCCCCCATCTGTAAGGAACTTGGGTTTGAGTTAGGAAAACTCACGATGTACCGGATGCTTTACTCGATCAGCTCCGCGCTGGCGCTGCCCTTTGTGGCGAAGAGTTTCCGGAAATTTGACATCCGGATCGTGATCAGCATCGCGGCGATTATTTACGGCGGCTGCACGGCGCTCATGGGAACGTACCACGAACTCTGGCAGTGGCATGTAACGGGAGTGATCCAGGGAATCGCCTCGTCCTTCGTCTGCATGATCCCGGCACCGATCATTCTCGGAAACTGGTTTAAGAAAAAGACCGGAACGGCGGTGGGGATCTCCGCGGCGTTTTCCGGGCTTATCGGCATGATCGGAAGCAGTTCACTCGGGATGGCGATTCCGGCCTTTGGATGGCGGGCGAGCTACATCGCGGTGGGGATCGCCAGCACGGCTCTGGTGCTTCCGGTCTCCCTGTTTGTTCTCCGGTATAAGCCGAAACAGATGGGACTTCTTCCATATGGCGCGGAAGAGGAGGAAAAGGCGGAAAAGGCGGCACAGACATCACAGGTGTCCAGCGAGAATTCCATCACGTTAAAAGAACTTCTTCACCAGCCGGAATTTTACATCGCCCTGGCGGCATATTGGACAAGCGCGGCATGCGCATACTTAAACGCGTTCCTGACACCGTGCGGCATTGCGGCGGGACTGACACTGCAGGCGGCGGCTATGATGACCAGCTTATCGCTCCTCGGAAACATGACCAGCAAGCTGATCCTCGGAAAGGTCAGCGACAGCCTTGGAATCATAAAGACCTTCGAATTTTCCATCGCACTGGCGTTCTTCGGGCATGTGTTGCTGTTCTTAGGTTCCCCGAAGACGGTGATGGCGGGTTCTCTGTTCTTCGGCGTGACGTTGCCGTTATCCTCCGTCATGATGCCCTTATTCTGCAGGATCTTCTGGAAAGGTGACACCTACAGTACAGCCTACGCCTACTCTACCATGGTGGGAACGCTTCTCGGCGCGCCGTTTAACATGTGGTTTGGAACCTTCTACGACATAACCGGGGATTACAGGCTGACCATCGGTGTGAGCGCGGCGATGCTTGTTATGTTAACCTTCCTTATCATGCTTGAGGGCGTTCGTCTGAAGCGGGCGAAGTATGGAATGTCTCCTTCGCAAGCTCGATAAAGGCGTCCATCTCGCCGGTGTGCCATTTGTCCTTGTGGTAGAGGACCTGGCGGTATAATTCCATGTGGAAGTCGTTTACCGGCAGGATCGAGAGAATGCCGGATTCCACCTCATGCTTTACGGCAAACTCCGGGAGAAAGGAGATTCCTGCATTCTGCTTTAACATATTAATAATGAACTCTGTGTTTCCAATTTCCAGGAAAGGTTTGATCTCCTTTCCGAGAGATGCCAGGTACCGGTCAAGAACGAACCGGTAGCTGGCATTTTTTTCGGTCAGGAGGAACGGGTGGCTGATGACCGAGGCGAGATCCGTGGGACCGCTTTTTGCCAGCGGGTGGACGGAGGATGAGACGAAGGAAATATTTTCCGGTGCCTCCAGGACTTTTATGAAACGCTTGTCATCGATGGGCTGGTCTAACAGGTAGACGAGGTCGATGGAGTTCTTGTTCATGCGGTCTAAGAGAACGTCCGGGGAGTCCAGGACGATGCTCACGGAGACGTTCGGGTAGAGCTGGTGAAATTTCTTTAAGAGGTCCGGAAAGATGGACTCGCAGATGGACTCGATGGTGCCGATGGTGAGGACACCGGAGAGCTCCGTCGAGGCGGAGACAGCGTTCTTTGCGTCGGCGACGGTGCCCAGGATCGTCACGGCGTAGCGGTAGAAGATCTCACCGTGGTGGGTCAGGACCGTCTTTTTTCCGAGGCGGTCGAAGAGGTGGATGCCAAGCTCTTCCTCAAGCTGCTTGATCTGGACCGTGACGGCGGCCTGGGAATAGCCTAAGGCCTCGGCGGCCTTGGAAAAACTTTGCTTTTGCGCGATCTGTAGAAACGTGCGGATCTCACGAAGTTCCATGGCGGACTCCTTTCTGTACTATAAAAATTTATAAATGATCTGTTTAAAACGTTCAATTTTACTTTTGACAATTCCTATGATACGCTAAGAATATAGAAATTGCAAGAAAATAGCGGGATGAAACGCAAATTTTCAGGATGTGAGAGCGGGAGTCACGAACGACAGGCGGATAGAAGGTTCGCCGGAAAGCGCACAAAAAAATCATGAACGTGTAAAAAAGAGTGATCCGGTCAGATGAAAAAGCCGGAGAAAGGGCGGGAGTACGATGGAGAAAAACGATATCAGATATCAGGCATATGTAAAGATTCTGGAAGAGGAGCTGAAACCGGCGATGGGATGTACGGAGCCGATCGCCATCGCGTACTGCGCGGCGGTTGCGCGTGAAGTGCTCGGAGGACTCCCGGAAAAGGTGAAGGTGGGCGCCAGCGGCAGCATGATCAAGAATGTGAAATCTGTCATTGTTCCGAATACAGATCACTTAAAGGGAATTCCGGCGGCAGCAGCGGCAGGAATCGTCGCGGGAGATCCGAAAAAGGAGCTTGAGGTCATCGCCTCCGTCACAAAAGAGCAGATCGCTGCGATGAAGGAATTTCTTCAGACGACACCGGTGGAAGTGGAACATATCGACAATGGCATCACCTTTGACATTGTAGTGACGCTGACAAAGGGCGCGGACACCAGCATGGTCCGCATCGCGAACTACCACACGAACGTGGTACATATCGAAAAGAACGGCGAGGTGCTTAAGGATGTTCCGGTGAATGGCGAGGAGGAGGAAGGTCTCACGGACCGCTCCCTGCTTGACATGGAACACATCTGGGACTTTATCCATACCGTGGACGTGAAGGATATCCGGGAAATCTTGGAGCGCCAGAAAACTTACAATATGGCCATCGCTGAGGAAGGAATGCGGGGACAGTACGGATCCAACATCGGGGCGCTTCTTCTCGACATGAACGGAAATGATGTCCGCACCAGGGCGAGAGCCATGGCGGCAGCGGGATCCGACGCGAGAATGAACGGCTGCGAGCTTCCGGTCATCATCAACTCCGGCAGCGGAAACCAGGGAATCACGGCATCCGTTCCAGTCATCGTATACGCGAAGGAAATGGGCGCAGATGAGGATACCATGTTCCGTGCCATGGCACTCTCGGACCTCACAACGATCCACCAGAAGACGCCCATCGGAAGACTTTCTGCCTACTGCGGAGCGGTCAGCGCGGGAGCTGGTTCCGGTGCCGGAATCGCATATCTCTCCGGCGCGTCTTACGACGAGGTGGTCCACACCGTGATCAACGCGGTGGCCATCATCTCCGGCATGGTCTGTGACGGCGCGAAGGCGTCCTGCGCGGCGAAGATCGCTGAGGCGGTGGATGCGGGAATTATTGGCTATTACATGGCGAAGCGCGGTCAGAACTTCAATGACGGAGACGGAATCGTGACCTCCGGAATCGAGGCGACGATCCGCAATGTGGGACGTCTCGCGAAAGAGGGAATGAAGGAGACGAATGATGAGATCATCAGCATTATGATCGGGAGCTGATGGCTTCGGCTATGGTGTAAAGGTATTAGAATATAGAGAAATGATTCGGGGTGCCGTCTTTACAGCGGCACTCCGTTTTTGCGTACTCGCATGAAAACATAAATTATCGCAAGTGACCATGCTCGGCGTGAGAATGTGACAAGGCACAATCTTTTTACTATGTGGTAGAGAGCTGCTGGTTGTTTTTTCTGTGAGAAATAACCATAGTTTGATAAAGAATAACAAAGAAGTGGAAGAAAACAGCAAAAAATGATACATTATATACAAGAGAAAGCCGCAGGGATGTGCGGCTTTCAGAAACTCTTTCCAGCAGCGATGAGCGGGAAGAGACATAGAAAAATGAGGGAGGGAAGAGCATGAGCTATGATATCAATCTGAAACATCTGGAATACTTCATCAAGGTTGCGAGACTTGGTTCCATCAACAAGGCAGCCCAGATGCTTTATATCTCCCAGTCTCATCTCGGAAAGATCCTTCATGACCTGGAGGAGACCGTGGGAGCGCCGCTCCTAAACAGGAGCCGCCAAGGCGTGACGCTGACTCCGGAAGGAAATGAGTTTCTGGAGCGGTCGGTGCGGATCTTAAAAGAGATGGAAGGAATGCATTTAAAACCGTTAAAGGTCCAGGAGAAGACAGAGCCGTTAGCGGTGTCCATGACGAAATTCTCCCATGTGATGGAGAGCTTTATCACCATCGTCCGGCGCTATCAGGATCAGCCGGAATTCACCCACCGCCTGTATGAGGGACAGCTGGAGGAGGTCGTTGAGGATGTGATCTCCGGCCGGGCGGATATCGGGATCTTCCATTTTGACAGCCAGAGGCACGAGGAGATTAGCACGATGGTGGCGGCAAAGGGGCTGACCTACCGGTTCCTCTCCTATGTGGAACCGCAGATCGTGATTTCGAAGGATCATCCGCTGGTGCGGGAGAAGAAGCCGATGACGAGGGAAAATCTCGCAAAATATGGGTTTATCCGGTATTTAGGTCTCTATGATGATATTCTTTCGAATATTCTTGGTCCGGGTGAGGAAGGCAGAATGAGCGGGAAGAAGAAAGAAATCTATGTGACAGGACGGGCGACGCTCATGAACCTGATCTCCCAGACGGATTTTTACAGTATCGGGATCCATGACTTCGATAAGCAGCTGTCGGACTTCAGGGCAGTGTCGGTACCGATCCCAGGGTGCGAGGTGAAGCTGGAATTCGGGTATGTGACACTTGCGGACGTGCCGATCTCCGGGATCGGGGAAGAGTTTTTGAAGGAAGTAAGAGAGCGGCTTGAGAGGGGACAGGACGCTTAAAATAAAGGATAAGCACGGAAAAGGTGCCGGGCTTAAGGCTTCTGCAGGACATAAAACCGCGGCAGGAGCAGAAAGCCATAGATGAAAGGGGTAACAAAAGTTATGTTTGAGGAAATTATCATCGAGGCGCTGGAAGCAGGACGCCCATATATCAAAGAGGGGGAGGTCGCGACCTATATTCCGGAGCTAGGAAGAGCGGACAAGAATAAGCTTGGAATCAGCAGTTTCGGCCGGGATGGAAGCCGGTTCTCCTGCGGGGATACGAAGGCCCGGTTCAGCATCCAGAGTATCTCGAAGGTCATCAGCCTTGCGGTGGCGCTTGAGGTCTGTGGGTTTGACATGGTGTTTGAGAATGTTGGAATGGAGCCGTCTGGAGACGCGTTCAACTCCCTGATTAAGCTGGAAGGTTCCAACAGCCATCCCTACAATCCGATGATCAATTCCGGTGCGATCGCGGTGGCGAGCTTTATCGAGCCGAAGGTATCCTTTGAGGAGATGCTGGAACTGGCGAGATGTTTCTGTCAGGATGACGGGATCGTTCTGGACGAGAAGGTCTACCGCTCGGAGATGTCAACGGTGGCGAGAAACCGTGCCATTGCCTATCTTCTAGAGAGTAAGGGCGTGATCAAGGGAAATGTGGAGGAAGCGCTGGATTTCTACGTGAAGATGTGTTCATTGAGCGTTACGGCGGAGAGCCTTGCGGCGCTGGGACTTCTGCTCGCCAATGATGGAGTGGATCCGTCCGGAAAGCGGCTTTTAAATTCTGATACAGTGAGAGTCGTAAAGACGATCATGATGACCTGCGGCATGTATGACGGATCCGGGGAATTCGCGGTCCGTGTGGGAATTCCGTCTAAGAGCGGCGTCGGCGGCGGCCTGCTCTCTGTTGTGGACGGAAAGATGGGAATCGGAATCTATGGTCCGTCCCTGGATGCGAAGGGAAACAGCATTGCGGGAAGAAAGATCCTGCAGTTCCTTTCCTCGCGGATGAAGCTGCATATTTTCGCGAAGAAAGATTGAGACCGTTTATGATGCTTATGATGAAAGGTAACTGTTCAGTAGGTCTGCGCATAACTGTGAGGGTACTGAACAGTTATAATGGAAGTGATACGGGACCCAGGGGAAAATGGGCGGACGGAAACTTTCTTCTTTAGAGAAAAAACAGGAAAGGGAGGTATTAAGAGAAAGAGTCAGGCAGAAATTGGGCTGTTGGATCGTGCGGGGATGACTTTTCTAAATGGAAATGAAATGTACGGTCTCAGGAAAATTTTCTGAAAAAATGATTGTAAATACGGGTAACTTACAGTAAAATTTTGGGGTACAAAAAAGAAAAAAGAGGGGTAACAACACATGTACGATTTGTATGGAGCACTGATCGGGAATCTCAGTAACTATCTTTACACATACATCCTGATCATCTTACTTGTTGCAGGCGGAATCTATTTTACGGTCCGCACGAAGTTTGTCCAGTTCCGCTATTTAAGGGAATCTATTAGGGTCGTTCTCGCACCGAGTGAGGATGACAAGGCGATCTCGTCGTTCCAGGCGCTCATGGTTTCGACGGCATCCCGTGTGGGAACCGGAAATATCGCGGGTGTATCTACCGCGATCTGTCTCGGCGGTCTCGGTTCTTTATTCTGGATGTGGCTCACAGCGCTTCTTGGAATGTCCACAGCGTTTGTTGAGGGAACTTTGGCGCAGATCTACAAGCGCCGTTCTGATGACGGCGGATGCTACGGCGGCCCGTCCTACTATATCGACCAGGCCATCGGAAAGCACTGGCTTGGAATCCTGTTTGCGGTGTTTATGATCTTAACTTACATGGTTGGATTCAATCTGGTTGCGTCCTTCAATATCGCGGACGCGCTCCGGGTGGTTCCGGGTTATGCGGAGCATGAGAACCTTGCGAAGTGGATCATCGGTGCTGTGCTTGCGCTTCTGTTCTTTGTCTGCATCAGCGGCGGCGGAAAGCAGATCGCTGGAATTACGGAAAAGGTTGTTCCGTTTATGGGATTCTTCTACATTGCGGTTGCGTTATTTGTAATTGTGACTCATATCACACTTCTTCCGGGTGTGTTTGCGGAGATCTTTCGCAATGCGTTTGATGTGAAGGCAATTTTTGGCGGATTTACAGGTTCCGCAGTCATGCTTGGTATCAAGAGAGGCCTTTTCTCCAACGAGGCTGGTGTCGGTGCGGCTGCATGTGCAGCTGGTTCCGCTGGTGTTTCCCATCCGGTGAAGCAGGGACTTGTTCAGGTTCTTTCTGTTTTCCTTGATACATGTATGATCTGTACAGCGACAGCGATGCTGCTTCTCTGCTCTGGGGTGGAGCCGGATGCGGATATGGCTGGTATGGCTTATGTGCAGGCGGCTATGAACAGCACGCTTGGAAAGTTTGGCGTTGTGTTTATCACGGTTTCGCTGTTCCTGTTTGCGTTTACGACTCTGCTTGGAAATTTCTATTATGCGGAGACTGGGCTGGCGTATCTTTGCGGGATGACTCCGTCTAATGGGGCGAAGTGGGGCATGAGAATCGTGGCAGCGGTTGTTGTTTGTGTTGGTGCTACGATGAAGCTTGGTATCGTTTGGGATACGGCAGATGTGCTGATGGGATTTATGGCGCTGATTAATGTGCCGGTGATCTTTATTCTTTTGAAGCCGGTTCTGCGGTGTCTGGAGGACTATGCGGAGCAGAAGAAGGCTGGGAAGGATCCGGTGTTTAAGGCGGAGCATATTGGGCTTAAGGAGAAGGTTGATTTCTGGAATTAGATATAGAATTGATGAAGGGCAGTCGTTTGGGCTGCCCTTTGTTTTTGGGGTGAGAGCGGTGATTTTGGCGAAAATACGCTGCCGGTCTGTCTCCAGTCCCAGACGCTGGGGTATTTCCCGGGCGGTTCCTCTAAGCTCCCGGAAGAATGCTAAGGGCGGTGGCCAGTCGGCACAACTCGCCTTCGGCTCAAACAAGTGCCGCCTGGTCACCAACGCATTCTCCCGCGAGCTAAGAGGAAGCCATGCCCGGAAAATAATGCGTCTGAGCCTGGAGGCAGACCGGCGGCTGGTTGTGGCTGCGCTGGGGAAGAAGGGAACGTTGTGGAAAGAGAAAGGTGATTGGCGAAAGCTGGTCGATGCGCGGGGCCCGGTGGGCTCCGCGGCATCGCGAGATTG